>URYE01000004.1 GCA_900551945.1 uncultured Eubacterium sp.
ACCGATGGCTAAGTCGGGAATTTACGACTGTGGAGTGTACAAGAACTTGTAAGTATTATGTCATTTATGATTACAAAAGCATACACGATGAAACAGTAAGGAATGTTTGTAAAATTTCCAATTTCTCGATATGGATATATTTGTTCATATTTTGAGTAGCAGGAGGTATGCAGTATATAGTACTTGATTTAGAATGGAATCAAAGTCCTACAGGTAAGAAGAATACAGTTAGTGAAATACCATTTGAAATAATTCAAATTGGGGCGGTTAAGCTTGATAGCAATTTTAATATAATTGATGAATTTAATATGAATATAAGACCACAGGTATATATGAAGCTTCATTCTAAGGTGGAGGAAGTTGTAAGTGTTACAATACAAGAGCTATTAGAAACTGGGGTGGAGTTTGAAAAGGGCGCCTGTGAATTTATAGATTGGTGTGGTAACAATTATATTTTCTGTACTTGGGGAAGTATGGATATTACTGAGTTTGAGAGAAATATGGCTTATTATAAGATTGAAAATAATTTTGAAAAGCCGTTATTATTTTATGATTTACAGAAGCTTTTTAGTATATGTTTTTCCGATGGAAAGACAAGGATAACACTTGAACATGCTATTGAACAGCTAGGTATTAATTCAGATGAGCAGTATCACAGAGCAGTTAATGACGCAAGATATACAGCTAAAGTTATGCAGCATCTTGATATGAATAGGGCTGGGAAATATTATAGTGTTGATACATTTAGAATACCAGCTAATAGAAAAGAACAGATATATTTAGATTTTGGTGATTATGGTAAATTCATTTCAAAGGGATTTGAAACGAGAGAAGATGCAGTTGTTGATAGAGATGTTAGGTCTTGTAAGTGCTTTAAGTGTAAAAAGAGTATGAAGAAGCATATTAAGTGGTTTGCAACAAATAGTAAGACTTATTATGGACTTTTTAGTTGTGAAAAGCATGGTCTTATTAAAGGAAGATTTAAGGCAAAGCAAGCTGATAATGGGCTGTTTTATGTAGTTAAGATATTAAAGTGCACAGATGAATATGGAGCTGAAAAGGTTAAGGCTAAACAGGAAAAGGAAAGGCTTCATAGAAAGATGAGAGCTGAAAAAGAAGCTGAGAATAAGCAACAATAATATATATATAATTAATTATAAAGGGACTGTTATACTAAGAAATTTTATACAAAATATTATGTCTTGTATGAATTTTTTAGTGTAACAGTCCTATTTTATTTATGCGAGCAACGAGTTAAAATTCGTGCTTGTACAGACTATCAACTGTTATGATAATTTGAGAAATATTAAGAGTATATTTTAATAAAAATAAAGTTACATAAGTGCGTAAATTACTGCAAGTCCTATTACTATTTGAATAATTGCAAATCTAAATACTACCTGTGAGTCTGACCAGCCTTTATTTTTTCTCATGTGGTCGTGTATTGGTGTTCTTAAGTTTTTCATAAGATTAATATGGAGAAATCTCATAAATGAAACTTTTATAAGTCCTAAACCACCATCAAGAATTATTATTATTGCAACTGGTATGTAGAGTAATGGGCGGTGTAGCTTTAAAAAAGCAAATGCAATAAACACACCGATTGCTCTAGAACCTGCGTCACCCATAAGTAACTTACTAGGTGAAGCATTGAACCATAAGTAGCCTAAAATACATACAATCATAAGAAGTATTGTATGTGAAAAATATGGTTCAAGGTCGAATATCCTAAATAGTATATAGGTTGTTGAAAGTGTAACTATTGATAATGTACCACAAAGACCATCAACACCATCTGAGCAGTTAGTAACATTTATACTTACCCATATTAAGATTACAATAAGTATTCCATATACAATAGGGTTGAGTGTTACAGTTACATCAAAAAATGCTATATCAAATGTATTAGGGTTATAGTGAAGGTAAGTTACGGCCGACATAACAGCGATTGCAAAGTCAATAAGACCTTTCTTTAAATTACCCCAAGGTGATGATGATGAGTCATCTAAATAGCCACTTAACATTGCAGCAAGTGTGAGTATGAGATAAATTATTATCTCAGAGTTAAGGTTAATAAATAGTGCGCATGAAATTGTAAATGTAAGTATAAAGATTATACCTGCACCACGAGGCTTACCAACTGATTTTGAACCATTAATGGCAAATGCGCGTCCTGCATCTCGTGGAAGAATGTTTTTGCCGGCTGATATTGCAAGGCAAGTAGCAGCAAATGCAAAAATTACACTTAAAAATGTTATCTCTTTGATATACTGAGAACTAATTAAGTAGTAAATCATATTAAATACTCCTTTTATAATACTGAATACTAAAGAGTATACCACACTCTGTCATTAAAAAGTATAACAAATTAATATTTATTTGAAGAGTATTTTTATTTTAATTTGTCAAAATTTCTGATGTAAATATAGTGTGAAATACTAAAACGCAAAAACTCAAGTATATCAATGTAGATTTTTATAAATCGGTATGATATAATAAATGAATAACAGTCATATTTAAGGTAACTTATTAAGGACAGGGAAAAATATTAGTAAAGGGGGAGTGTTGCATGGCAAAAAAAGACACTACCGAGATTTTTTTAACAGAGGTTGATACATATTTATTCGGACAAGGAACACATTATGAAATATACAACAAGATGGGCGCGCATAAGGCAGTAAAAAATGGAGTTGAAGGTGTATACTTTTCAGTATGGGCTCCAAAGGCAAAAGAGGTGTATGTAGTCGGTGAATTTAACGACTGGAATGCTTATGGATATGATATGAAGCCAGTATCTGATGGAGGAGTATATGACCTTTTCATACCTAAGGCAAAGGTTGGTCAGATGTATAAGTATCTTATAATTTCAGAACAAGGAGAGGCGTTATATAAGGCTGACCCTTATGCTAATCAGGCACAGTTAAGACCAGAAACAGCTTCAATTGTAGCTGACCTTGACGGGTTTAAGTGGACAGATACTAACTGGGTTACAGAAAAGAAAAGTGAAGACCATTTAAAAGCTCCAATTAACATATATGAATGTCATCTTGGTTCATGGAAGAAGAAGGAAGACGGAACAGAAGATGGCTTTATGAATTATAGAGAAATTGCTCCACAGCTTGCTTCTTATGTTATTAATATGGGATATACACATATCGAACTTATGGGTATTGCAGAACATCCATTTGACGGTTCTTGGGGATATCAGGTTACAGGTTATTATGCACCAACTTCAAGATATGGAACACCTAAGGACTTTATGTATTTTGTAAATTATATGCACAGCAAGAATATCGGAGTAATTCTTGACTGGGTACCAGCACATTTTCCAAAAGATGCACATGGACTTGCTAACTTTGATGGCAGTTGTGTATATGAATATGCTGACCCTAGAAAGGGTGAACACCCAGATTGGGGTACTAAGGTATTTGATTATGGCAAGAATGAAGTTTCTAACTTCCTTATTGCTAATGGAATGTTCTGGGTAGATAAGTTCCATATTGACGGACTTAGAGTTGACGCAGTAGCTTCAATGCTTTATCTTGATTATGGAAGAAATGATGGTCAGTGGGTTCCTAATAAGTACGGTGGCAATGGCAATCTTGAAGCAATGTCATTCTTAAAGCATTTTAATTCAATGATGAGAAAGCGTTTCCCACAGGCAATTACTATTGCAGAGGAGTCAACAGCTTGGCCTAATGTAAGTGGTGACCCAGACAATGGAGAATGTTTAGGATTTACATTTAAGTGGAATATGGGTTGGATGCACGATTTCCTTCAATATATGAAGCTTGACCCATATTTTAGAAAGTTCAATCACAGTAAGCTTACATTTAGTCTTATGTATGCTTATAGCGAGAACTTTGTGCTTGTACTTTCTCACGATGAAGTTGTTCATCTTAAATGCTCTATGTTAGGCAAAATGCCTGGAGATAAGGAAGACAAGTTTGCTAATCTTAAGCTTGCGTATGCGTATATGTGTGGTCATCCAGGAAAGAAGCTTTTATTTATGGGACAGGAATTTGCACAGTGGAGTGAATGGAGTGAAAAGAAGGCTCTTGACTGGTATTTACTCGAAGATAAAGACCACAAGGATATGCAGAACTTTACAAGAAAGTGTATGAAGCTTGGTAAGAATTATAAGTGTCTTTATCAGACAGATTACAGTAGCGAAGGCTTCAGTTGGATTAATGCAAATGATAAAGATAATTCAACATATTCATTTGTAAGAGTAAGTCCAGATGGTAAGAAGCATTTGTTATTTGTGCTTAATTTTACACCAGTTGCAAGAGATAACTTTAGAATAGGAGTTCCAGCAAAAGGTAAATATAAGCTTGTGTTAGGAAGTGACGAAGCTAATCAGAAAAAACAGCTTACAGCAATTAAAGGTGATTGTGATGGATATGAACAGTCATTATTAATTGATATACCTAGATATGGTATCTGCGTATATGAATTTAATGCCACAAAGCTTGATAACAAAAAAGAAATATAATATGTAAAAATAAATATTTTTAAAAGAAATGACGATATCTAAAGCATGAGAAAAGTGAGAAAGATGTCGTCATTTTGCATTGATTAAAAAAGGAGTTTTCTAGTAGTCAATTAGGTTCTTGCAATAGTGTTTTGTAATTAAGTATAATTTAACATTTATATTTTAAGCAAGACAGATAGGCTTAATTAGTTAGCATTAAAAAATATAGAAATGAGGTTATAACGTGAATATTACAATATCACAGTCAGAATTAAATGTGGCTGATAACAAAGGTGTATCAATTAATATTAATGAAAATACTAAAAATAACACATCAGCAGCTGGTAAAATAACAGGAGCATATTCTAAATCAGCAGTAGTGTCACATAGCAATATAGATACAAAAAAGCTTGATAATAATACATATGCTTCACTTTTAAAAGAAGCAGATGATATAAAGGAGCAGTTAAAAATAAGTGCTGACAATGCAAAGGCAAGTCTTAAGGCTTTATTTATAAGACTTTCTGGTGTTGATGCAGTTAAAATGGACGAAGAAGGCTTTAACCTTACAGATGCTTCACCAGAGCAATGTGTAAATATTGTTGAAAAGATTAAGATTGAGCTTGCAATGCACAGTGACAGTGCTGTGTCAACAACAGGAAATATAAGTCTTGAAAAGATACAAGAAGTTGCAGGAAGTGTAGGTTTCGCAAATGAAATAGCGAGTCGCCTTAATAGTGCAGGTATGCCTGTTACTGATGAAAATATTAAAAATGTTCAGGGTGTACTTGATAAGACTGCAAATATATCAGCTCTTTCTTATGAAGATAAGAAAAATATTATTAGTAGTAACAGTGATATCACAGCAGACAGTGTATATAAAATACAATATGTAAGTGGATATCAAGCGCAAAATGTGAATAACTTGAGTGCAAATTCACAATACGGTGGAAAACAGTACATTACTGATGAGACATTTTCACAACTTATGCCACAGATTGAAAATGTTATTAAAAGTGCAGAGCTTGAAGTTAATGACAATACACTTTCAATGGCAAAAGACTTTTTAAATAGTGATATACCAATGACAAAAGAAAGTTTTAGCAAAATGTCGGCGTTAGATAATATTAATATACCAGACCTTTCAGATGATAAGCAGCTTACAGCTTATATTGATAAAATAATAGAAAATATGGCAGTAGGAAATGAAGCTGGAAGTGTATCTCTTATTGATGACAATGGTGTAATATCACAAGTAGCAGAAGCCCTTGATGTTATTAGTAATTCAGAATATATCCATGTAAGCAAAGTAGTATCAGATGGAAATATATTTAATATTGAGAATTTAAAGCAGGCAATAGTTGACATAAATATGGCTTATGATACTTATATAGACGAAAATGTAGATAGTGATGTCGACATTTTACAAGGTAATAATGATAAAAATGTCGACATATATTACAGTCAATTGCAAGAATTAAAGATGTTGATGACAGCAAATTCAGGAGCATTTCTTGTAAAGCAAGGCGTAAACCTTAATATTATGTCCATTTTCGACTTAAATAAGCAATTATATGCTTATGACGAGGCGATTTTTAATGAAAAAATATCGCATATTGACGATTTACAAAAAAATGTAGACAATTTTGGAGTAAAAAACGCAATTTATCAATCTGAGTATGAAAATAGTGAGAAAAATAGCGGTGTTAGAGATGGTGTAACAGTCTATCAAGCTTCTGTTAGCATTAGAAAAGCCTTATTTGATATGAGCAATGCACCAGATGTAGTAATAGGTGCAGTATTAAAAGAAAAAAATGAGAATGAAGCCGTTACTATTTCTGACTTTGCAAGTACAGGAAGTGGCTTAAAGAAGAAATTTGACAGGGCGGGTCAAACTTACGAAGCTGTTGGTACACAGGTAAGGCGTGACTTAGGAGATAGTGTAAGTAAAGCAGTTAATGCGAGTACCAAAGATATTCTTGAAAGTTTAGGATTAGAAGCTACTAAAGCAAATGAAGATGCTGTAAGAATATTAGCTGTTAATTCGATGGATATGACTAAGGATAATATTGAAAATGTTAAGGACGTATATCAGACAGTTCAAAGCCTTATAAATAATATGACACCACAGACAGCACTTAATATGATAAAAGATAATATTAATCCATTAAAGGATGATATTAAGGACTTAAATAATTATATACAAAAGAAAAATGAAGTTGATAATATAGACGATACTAAAGTTGAAAAATATAGTAAGTTTTTATATAAGCTTGATAAGACAGATGGAATATCATCAGAAGATAGAGAAAAATTTATTGGAATATATAAAATGCTTAATATATTTACAAAAGACGCAGGAGCAGCAGTTGGCGCACTTGTAAAACAAAATGCGCAGGTTACAATGGGAAACTTGTATACTGCATACCAAAGTAGAAAGTCGTATGGAATGGAAGCTGTTATTAATGATACAACGGGAGTAAGTCAGATAGGAGTTAATTATTTTACTAACCTTTTTGAAAATACATCATCAAAACTAACTCCACTTACTTTAAGAGATGTTAATAATGAAAAAAATATAGACGAGCGAAGTGTGGAAGGCTTTTGTGAAGCTGTTAGTGATAAGTATGATTTTGATAAAGAAGTACAGTATTATGCAGAAGCTTACAATGAATATCTTGATAATATTAGACAGAGTGAAAGTGCTATAGACAGTGTTATTAATGAACTTGAAAATTCACACAGTGAAGTTACAATGGGAAATATTTACTCTGCTTTTAATGTATCAAATAAAGACTATTACAATAATATTGAAAAAAGGCTTGATAGTGTGATACAAGACGATACATCATTTAAAGCGAAAATATCAGATATATTTGATGATTTTGAAGACAGTCTAACAGATAGTACAACTATTGAAAATAAGTATGATACATTTAAAAATACAGTACAAGATAAGTTAAATCAAGTTATAAATAAAGTGGGTGATACAACATTTTCACAAATAGAAGCATTAAGAAATGTCAACAAAGAAATCGGGTATATAAAGGAGTTAAGTCTTAGACATGACTATAAAGTGCCTGTTGTAATAGGTGATGATGTAAGAACTGTTAATCTTACACTTATTCAAGATGATAGTTATAAGGGTAGAGTAGCTGTTGAATTTGACGATGATAGTTTAGGGCATATATCGGTTGAAGCAAAGGTTAGTGAAGAAAAAGCAGATATTTTTGTGCTTTCAGAAAGCAATAATAAGGCAGTTTCAGATGACTTAATTAACAGTCGTCTTGAAAATGTAGCTGTTAGTCTTAAAGAAGAAATGAATATTAAAGATGTAAATATTAATTATGGTAAAAATAGCAATGTCAATCGTATAACATATAATAATGAAGAAAATATTGTTCCAACACCAAAGCTTTATAATATTTCAAAGCTTATTATTAAAGAGATGTCGGGTAAATAGTAGTAAAGCAATTATTAATAAAGTCCGATATATTTTTTAGGCAAACAAATAGTCAAAGTCTGTGATTGTACAATGCCTTGACAATTGTTGCGATAACTTAAGAACCTTGTACTTTTATAAGATAAATTAAATAATTAAAAAAATACAATAAATAAAAGCCCAGATTGCGATTGAATGGGAAAGTAAAACAGTTTAGAAAGGTGTGGTAATTAAAAATGAGAATTAATACAAACGTGGCAGCTATTGTTGCTAATAATTCATTACAGAAAGCAGAAGACAGATTAAATCAGTCGATAAAAAGACTTTCATCAGGTTACAAAATAAACAGTTCATCAGATGACCCTGCGGGTTGTGCGATTTCAGAAAAACTTCGTTTACAGCTTAAAGGTCTTTCACAGGCAGATAACAATGCGTCAGATGGCGTATCTGTACTTAATACAGCAGAAGGTGCATTATCAGAAATTCAAAGTATGATATCAAGAATGAAAGAACTTACTGTACAAGCGGCTAATGATACTAATTCAGCCGAAGAAAGAAAGGCTGTTCAAGACGAAATTAATAATATTAATACAGAAATAGATAGAATATCACAAGATACAGAATTTAACTCACAGTCTTTAATTAATGGAAATCTTACAAGACGAGTATATTCTGACCTTGAGGGTGTTAATCAGCTTGAATGTACAGATGGCTTTGTAGCAGGTAATTATGGAATTACAATAACTGCTGATGCAAGACAAGCTATATTTACAGGAACTGGCACAATATCAATGAATGTTACTGATAAGATAACACAAGAACAAGCCGGAAAAATTGATATCAATGGATATACAGTAGATGTTGGCGAGGGTGATACAATTGACGATATTATGAGTAAAATTGTTGATGCTGCTGAAGTAATTGGTGGAAAAGCATTTGCAGTTCAAGACGGCGCTACTAATGATACAAAAGCAAATGGAGCTGATTATGCAGGATATGTTCCAGAAACTACTTATAATGGTAACAGAATTATGATTATGACAGGACAATATGGAAATGACCAATCACTTACAATTAAGTGTTCTAATGCAGAGCTTGCGGGATTATTAGGTTTTGATGCAAGCACAGCAACAGACGATGGATATACTGTAAACGGAAGTGATGTTCAAGCTGAATTTACACAAGATGCTGATGGAAATAGAGTTGGATTTGCTAACAGTGCGGTAATGTCAACAAGTGGAACAAAAGTTACAGTTAAAGATGTAAATAATAAGTCGTTCGTAACTGATGTTACAGGAACACCAGTTGGTACAACTTTTGATG
Source organism: uncultured Eubacterium sp. (assembly GCA_900551945.1). GTDB lineage: Bacteria > Bacillota > Clostridia > Lachnospirales > Lachnospiraceae > Lachnospira. The sequence goes on from URYE01000004.1 coordinate 9,240, forward strand.
ATGTAAACAAGCTTGACCACAAGTCACAGGCAACATCAAATACTACAAAGGATATTGTTCAAGAAGTTACTGATGTAGGAACTATGAGTATTCATATAGGCTCTAATGAAAATCAGGTTATTAAGCTTAATTTACCAGCAATTAATTCTTATACATTAGGAACAGATACAATTAATGTTATGACTACAATATCGGCATCAGCCGCTATAACAACTGTTGATGAAGCAATGAGTATAGCAAGTGCAGCAAGGTCAAAGATTGGTGCATATTCTAATAGATTTGAGCATACAACAAGTAACTTAAGTATTTCTTCTGAAAATCTTACAACTTCATTATCTAAGATGATTGATACTGATATGTCGGAAGAAATGACAGAGTATACATCAATGAATGTTTTATCACAAGCTGCTACATCAATACTTTCACAGGCTAATCAAAGACCATCTAATGTGTTACAGCTTCTTCAAAGTTAATGTAAGTTAATTTATAAAGGAATTAAAATATGAAAAGAGAGTCTATTAAAACATATTCATATAGGATATCACAGGCTTCAAAAACACAGCTTGTTGTAATTATGTATGATATGGCACAAGAATATATACAAGACGCATTAGAGTTGTTACCATCAGATAAAGATGGTTTTTGTCGCAATATAAGGCAGGTTAAACGTATAATAGACGAACTAAGTTCAACTCTTGATATGCAGTATGACATTTCAAAAGAACTTTTTGTGTTGTATATGCAGGCAGGAAAAGTATTGGTAGCTTGTCTTGCAAATAAAAATGATGAAGGACTTGATAAAGTTATTTATATGCTTAAGAGTTTGAGAAAATCTTTTTATGAGATAAGTAAACAAGATGACTCAGGGCCAGTGCTTAAAAATACGCAACAGGTGTATGCAGGGCTTACTTATTCTAGTGTAGGTGGAAGTAATGAGATATCTACAGACCCGTTAAGTAATAGAGGATATATGGTTTAGATTTTATAGTATTAATATAATCAAAACCAACCAAGACCTATTTACATAGGAGCGAAGTGTTCAAAATACTGATATATTAGTGATAAATTTATCTTGATAGATTTATTATTATATTTGTATAGAATTTTATATGTTTTTGAAATCAGAATATTAAAATTCCCTATAATATATCTTTTTGGTTTTATGCAATAGATATGTTATAGGGAATTTTTAATATTTTCTTAATTTTAAAAGTGTAAATTTCGTCTGCCTACAGATGAACGTCGTCTATAGGTTCTGTTGTTTTTTTGTTTCATGTAAGTTATTAAAGCAATAATTGCGATGGCAATAACTATTAATATATAGATATTAATTGAAAAACACCACTTTGCAGAAAGGTCTTCGTTAGCTGTTTCAGATGTAAGATATGGGAGTTTACTGTCTGCGTGGTTATTAATATCAGATGAAAGTGTAAGTATGGTTGAACCTACAATATTATCTGCAAGTGTAAAGTTTACATTTGTTGAATATGAATTATTTTCATTTGATACTTCACTATTATCAGCTACTTTTAAGTGAATATCACTAGAAGAAGCTGTAGTTGGGATTGTAAGTGTTGAAGCATTTAAGTTGGAAGAAAGTATATACTTTCCAAATACATTTGAATTGTAGTAATTAGAACTACTAAAGAGTGAACTTATAGCTTCGCCTGATATTGTAACCTTTTGGAAATTGTCAAATCCCCAGTCAAACAGTGTTCGTGTATCTATAAATCTTTCATTGTCACCAGATTTAAAGCATACACAGATAAGTCGCATATTGTCTTTTTCAGCAAATGTTACAAGTGTACAACCAGACTCATCAGTAAAACCTGTCTTACCACCTTTGCAGTATTCATAATAGTAAGGTCTGTTAGCTAACATTTGATGACGGTGTTTAAAAGTACGGCTCTGACTTGTAAGGTTAGTTGGACCTATGGTGTATGATGTTGAAGTTGAGTCTATGCTTACAAAAGTCGAGTTATTATAACAACCCTTTGCAATCATTGCCATATCATAAGCTGTTGTATAATGGTCTGGATTGTAAAGACCGCTTGCATTGGCAAAGTGTGTATTGACAGCGCCAAGTTCTTTTGCTCTTTTATTCATCATATCGACAAAGTTAGAAAGTGTTCCGCCAACGTGTTCGGCAAGACCGTAGGCTATTTCATTGGCAGAGTAGAGTAAAAGACCATAAAGTGCTTGCTCAACGGTATATTCTTCTCCTGCTTTTGTAGCAAGGCTTGCATCCTCCCAAGTTACTGAATTAGCAGCAGCAGATGAAAATGTTACAATATCGTCTAGTCGGCTATTTTCAATTGTTAAAAGTCCTGTAAGGATTTTAGTTGTACTTGCAGGATAACATTTTTCATAGGCATCTTTTTCATAGAGAATTGCACCAGTATCAGCATCAATTAATATGGCACTTCCCGAAGAAATCTCAGGTGCTTGTGGCCATACTGATGAGTTGGGGTTTGAAGTAGTAGTTATTGCGTTATTATTAGTTGAATTATTATTGCTGTCAGTAGTAGTCACATTATCAGCATAAGCTATATTTGCAAATTGTGGCATACATACTGAAAGACTTGTTATTATTAAAGAAAGAGAAATAACTCTTTTAATAAATCTATTTTTCATAAATAAAATCCTTTCATTTGTTATTAGTATATCTATTAATGTGGTTCTTATTATTATGTTCTAAAAAGTGCAAATCTATTTTACCTTAACTAAATAAAGGTGTAAAGCAAGAATTATTAAATATTAAAATAATGTGTTGTTAGATTTTATGCGAACTGTAGCTTGACAATGTGCGTATAGTCAATATATATATTATAGGTAGTGTAAAATTATAGGAAAGGAAAAGCTATTATTAAATGTATATACATTTTTTATGGCAGAATGATAAATGAGATTAAGAAATGTTCCTGGTGCAAGGGAAGTAATGATTGAAAATCAGTATGTATTTACTGAGCCAGAAGGAATGAAGGGTACATGGAAAGAAGTATTTTCAAATGACAATCCAATTCGTATAGAAATAGGAATGGGAAAGGGCAAGTTTATTTCAACACTTGCACAGTTAAATCCTGATATTAATTATGTTGGAATTGAAAAGTATTCAAGTGTATTATTAAGAGCAGTTGAAAAGCAAGACGAGTTACAACTTCCAAATCTTAGATTTATAAGAATGGACGCAGAAGCTATAACAGAAGTATTTGGTGAAGGAGAAGTTGATAGAATATATCTTAACTTTTCTGACCCATGGCCAAAGGACAGACACGCAAAGAGAAGACTTACATCACGCCAGTTTTTTGCAAGATACAACACTATTTTAAAGAAAGATGGACTTGTGGAATTTAAAACAGATAATAAGCCACTTTTTGACTTTTCAGTAGAAGAAGTAAAAGAGGCAGGCTGGAATTTGAAAGAAGTAACTTATGACCTTCACAATGATAAAAGACTTAATGAAGGAAATGTTATGACTGAATATGAAGAAAGATTTTCACAGGCAGGTAATCCTATTTGCAAACTTATTGCTGACAGATAAAACACATTAAAAAATTACGCATATATTATATTAAAACGAATGAGGTAGGTTATGCGTAGAAAAAAATGTGGCTGTAGCCGTTTTGCTTGTGAGATGTATTATAGGAAGTCATGGAACAAAAGATTTGTAAGGCTTAGACGGTCATGGGATGAAGTTGTAAAGATAGTATGTACAAGATGTGATAATCCATGTGGAAAATTATAGCTACACAATCGGAATTTGTGAGAAACTAAAAAGGGGCTATCGCACTAATTGAAATTTATAAAAAGTATACAATATTAAATAAGTATATTTTTTATAAAAATTTCTTAGTGTGATAGCCCCACTTTTTTATTTATGATATTGGTTATATCATTTAATATTAGATTGTAAATATTAGCTTAATTTTACATTTCGTCGGGTGAATCGTAAGGTGTTACGGTTACATTTTTCTTATTAAGGAAATGCTCAACAATTATATTAAGTATATAACTTATAACGGCTACAATAGGAACTCCAAGAAACATTCCAATAACGCCCCACAAACTTCCACCAACTGTAATTGCAAAGATTACCCAAAGTGGCTTAAGTCCAGTGCTTTCTCCTAATATCTTAGGACCTAAGTATAATCCGTCAAATTGTTGCAATACAAGGATAAGTATTGCAAAGAAAACAACTTGTATAGGATTAACGATAAGAATGATAATTCCGCCAATTACACCGCCAAGATATGGTCCAAAGTAAGGTATCATATTTGTTATGCCAACGATTACACTAATAAGTATAGCATAAGGGAACTTGAATATTATCATAGCTACAAAACATATTATTCCAATAATAAGTGAATCAAGTGCTTTTCCAATTATAAAGCCAGAGAATATATTAGCACTTTCTTTTGCGATTGTTCTTGCTGTATCGGCTGTCTTAACTGGTACGATTGAATATAAAAGTCGTTTGAAATGATAAAACAAGTTCTTATGGTCTGATATCATATATACAGACACTATAATTGAAATAAGGAAATTAACAACTCCCTTTACAATAGCCATTGAGGTACTAAATATAACAGGTAAAAGACTGCTCATCATACTTGTTACATAATTAGTTATTATAGGAAAAAGGCTTTCAATTTTACTGTTAATGTAATCATAGTCAAGAAATTCAATATTAGGGTAGTCTTGTTCTAAGTTTTCAATAAATTCGAGTGCGCTGTTATACCACATAGGAAGTCGGTTAGTAATTTCGCCAAGACTGCTGTATATTTGTGGTACGATAAAAACTAAAAGTATAATAATAATACCAATAGTTAATAAATAGGTGCAAAATACAGATAAAAACTTTGCGGCTTTTTTAGACTTCATATTAAGCTTTCCTATAAATATACTTCGATAAAAGAAGCGAACAACAGGGTATAATACAAAGGCAATAAATGCACCAACAATAAACGGTGAAATAATATTTACAGCGGAACGTATAAAGTTTACAGTTGCATTAAAATTTCCTATAAATTTAAAAATTAAAATAGAAAAAAATACAAAAGCAAGGCAATATACCATTATAGTAAAATACTTACTGTTGGCTCTAAATCTGTTCTTCCCAATGTCTGGTTTTATACTGTCATCTTTTTTTTCGGTAGTTGTTTTGTTTGGCATGGTATCCTCTCTTTTCTATAATTATTATGGTTTGTATGTTGCATTTTAATACAATGATATTATATAATTAAAATATTAGGAAAAAGTACCCAGAATAAACTATAAATCTAGTATTGTATATTGATAAAATGCAAAAAATCATTGTAAATTTATTATAGGTTTAATAATGTTTTATATCAATAGCATAACGATATAAATTCTATAAATTGGATAAATAATATATAAAAATAGAGGTGAAAGGGTAAATGGCATATATTAAGGTTGCGGTTAATCGTCTGCGTAAAGGCATGATTGTAGGTGAAGATGTGTATACAAAAACAGGAGTAATTCTTGTTACACAAGGCTCACCGGTTACTAAGGAGGTTGTTAATCTTCTTACAAGGCATTTTATTGATGGAATATCTGTAGAATATCAAACAGATACAAGTGAAAGTGTTATTCCAAAAGCAAATATTAATGAAGAACAGTACAATGAGTTTAAAGAAGAATTTATGGTGGCTGAAAATAAGTTGTCTGATAATCTGAAAAATATTGTATATAAAAGTAGTGATATTAATGTGTCGGCACTTATGGAAGTCACTAACAATATTTTAAAAAAGTCAAAAAATGAAAATGATTTGTGTAATATGCTTCTTAAAATGAAGGAACATACCGAGAGCATATATGCACATTCTATTAATGTGTCTATTTTTTGTCAGATACTTGCAAGGTGGACTAATTGTACAGAACAAGAAATTGAAGATGTTGCAGTAGCAGGATTATTACATGATATTGGGGCACTTAAGTTTTCAAAGGATACACTTGATAATTATTCTTTCCGTAAAGAAATTGAAGGCGGTGTATACGATAAACATGTAATAAATGGATATAATTTAATAAAAAATCAAGATATTGATGATGATATTAAAAAGGCAGTACTTACACATCATGAAAAGCTTGATGGAAGTGGTTTTCCATTAAGAGTTGGACAAGCTGGTATATGTAAGATTGCAAGGATACTTGCAATTGCTGACATTTATGATACATATACAATGAAAGAAGAAGGTGAAAGTATAATACCTGTATTTAATGTATTAAAAATGTTAGAACAAATGCACCTTAATCGTAAACTTGATTCACAGTATACTATGACATTTATATCAAGAGTTGCAGAAACACTTGTTGGTTATGAAGTAGAATTAAATAATGGTCATGTGGGCAAGGTTGTTATGATTAACAAATATGATATTTCAAAGCCGCTTGTTCAAGTGGGAGAGATGTTTATAGATTTGTCAAGAAATAGTGATGTTTATGTAACAAAGATTTTTAAATAATATTTTTTAGCTGTTTTTTATTTTGTTTTTTGTTAAGGTAGGTGACATTGTGAGAATTAATAAATATATAGAACTTCATGCACATCTTGATGGGGCAATTACTGTTGATATTGCAAAGGAACTTTCAAAACTTCAAGATATTAAGCTTAATGCTAATAATGATGAACAACTTCTTAATATGTTATCAGTTCCTAGTACATGTAATAGTCTTAATGATTTTTTAAAATGTTTTGATTTACCATTAACACTTTTACAAACGGAAAAGGCAATTACTACCGCTGTATATCGTGTGCTTGAAAATATGAGAAAAGATAACGTTGTATATGCAGAGTTAAGATTTGCACCACAGCTTCATACAAAATGTGGTCTTACACAGAGCATGGCTGTTAAAGCGGCAATTAAAGGAATAGAAAAGGCGAGTATTCCAGCAAATATTATATTGTGCTGTATGCGTGGTGATAATAATGACACAGAAAATAATACAACAGTTGAAATTGCACATGATATGCTTACAAAGCATGGCGGAGTTGTAGCACTTGACCTTGCTGGTGCAGAAGGGTTATATCCTACATCAAAATATACAAAAATATTTGAAAAAGCCAATAAATATGGTATTCCATTTACGATACATGCAGGAGAAGCAGATGGAGTAGAAAGTGTTATATCAGCAATAGATATGGGCGCTGTGCGTATAGGTCATGGTGTAAGGATTGCAGGCAATGAAGAAGTTATGAAAATGATTGCTGATAAAAAAATATATCTTGAAATGTGTCCTACAAGTAATAAAATTACTAAGGCTATACAAGATATGAGAGATTATCCTATTATTGATTTTTTAAATAAGGGAATTAAAGTTACTGTCAACACCGATGATAGTGCAATTGAAAGAACAACACTTTCTGATGAGTTTAGATATCTTGAAAAAGAATTTGGGCTTACTAAAAAGCAAGAATTAGATATTTTTAATAATTCTATAGAAGCAGCTTTTACTACACAAGAGATAAAAGAAAAACTAAAAAAAATAATATAAAAAGCTTGACTTTTTTAAAATTATAGTGTAATATATCATTTGTCTTTACACGAGATATTCGTGTGGACAAATGATATATGCGCCGCTAGCTCAGTTGGTAGAGCACCTGACTCTTAATCAGGGTGTCCAGGGTTCGAACCCCTGGCGGCGCACTGACATAAAGTCTTTTGATTTGGCAAAGAAGCCAGATTGAGAGACTTTTTTTGTTATTTATAAATATATTAGTTTATGAATATTTTTAAAAATAGAAGTAAAAAATATGTATTAAGTGTTTGTAAAGATAAGGCAAGGTAAGTATTATGGCAATATTTGATATAATAGGGCCTGTTATGGTTGGTCCATCGAGTTCGCATACAGCAGGGGCTGTAAGAATAGGATATGTGTCTGGCAAACTTTTAGGTGAACCAGTTAAGAAAGCGGTTATAAATTTATATGGTTCATTTCTTGCAACAGGAAAGGGCCATGGAACACAAAAAGCAATTGTGGCAGGGCTTCTAGGAATGAAAACAGACGATATGAGAATTCCGCAAAGTTTTGAAATAGCAAAAGCAAAAGGGATTGAGTTTGAATTTGGCGAAGCCGTATTAAAAGATGCACATCCTAATACAGTTCAGTTGTGTTTGATAGGGCAGTCGGGTAGACAACTAGAAGTTGTGGGAGAGTCAATTGGTGGTGCAAGAATTAATATTGCAAAAATTGATGGAATTGAAACTAACTTTTCAGGTGATTATCCAACACTTGTTGTTCATAACCTTGACCAACCGGGACACATAGCAGAAGTTACATCCATGTTAGCTCATAAATCAGTTAATATAGCAACTATGCAGTTATATCGTTCTGCCAGAGGTGGCGAAGCTGTTATGGTAGTTGAATGTGACCAAGAAATACCAAAGGAAGGTATAGATTGGCTTAAGCGAGTTGAAGGAATTAAAAAGGTGACATACCTTAGTGCGTTGTAATAAAAATATATAAAGGGGTGATGTTATGATAACATATCATTCAGTTCAAGATGTTTTAGATTTATGTGATAAATTAAAGCTTCCGTTTTGGAAAGTTATAATGCAGGCAGATTGTGAAGAAAGGCAAGTTTCAGAAAAAGAATGTTTTGAAACTATGCGAAGTATGTATCATGCAATGCGTGAAGCTGATAAATCTTATGATAAAACCCTTTTCTCAGCAAGCGGTATGGCTGGTGGCGATGGTGAAAAAATGCACCAGTTTAATCAATCAGGAAAGAATTTATGTAGTGATTTTACAGCACTTGCAATGGAGAAAGCATTGAAAATGGGTGAATCTAATGCTTGTATGAAAAGAATTGTGGCTGCACCTACTGCGGGGTCTTGTGGAGTTATTCCTGCTGTGTTTATATCTTATGAAGAAAGTTTTGATGTTGAAGAAGATAGAATAATAGAAGCTATGTTTATAACAGCAGGGCTTGGAATGATTATTGCAGAAAATGCTAGTATTGCCGGTGCATCTGGTGGTTGTCAGGCAGAGATTGGTTCAGCTAGTGCTATGGCTGCGGCTGGGCTTGCGTATCTTTGTGGTGGTGATAATGACTGTATTGCACAAGCTATGACATTTGCTTTAAAAAATATGTTAGGGCTTACCTGCGACCCTGTCTGTGGACTTGTGGAAGTTCCATGTATTAAGAGAAATGTAGCAGGCGCAGTTAATGCAATATCGTCTTCACAGATGGCACTTGCGGGAATTAAGAGTGCAATTCTTCCAGATGAAGTTATTGACAGTATGAGAAGAATTGGAAATGATATGCCAGCATGTCTAAAAGAAACGAGTGAGGGTGGACTTGCAATAACTCCATCCGCAATGAAAATAAAAGAAAAGCTTTAAGTATTGAATTTAAGTATTTTGCATTTTTTTAAATTTTGTGTATGTACTACAGATATCTTACAAAAGTTTGATTAATGCAAAATACATAACTTAAGCTTAATTGTGTGAGAGTATATTATTCTGACACTCCAATAGCTAAAGCTCGTTGGGGTATTATATACAATCACTTCCAAATATACTCGAAAGCATATAAGACTAATGACTTATAGCACATTATTGTAAATTGTTTGAAAAAATAATTTAAAAAAATTTAAAAAAATATAAAAAAGTTGTTGCATTTTGTAAAAAGATAATATATAATATCACTTGTGTTTACGGAGAACACGTTTTTTGTAGACCGTAATTGAATATGCGTCGCTAGCTCAGTTGGTAGAGCACCTGACTCTTAATCAGGGTGTCCAGGGTTCGAACCCCTGGCGACGCACTTACAAAAGTCTTATGATTTAGTCTATGAGCTGGGTTGTTGGGCTTTTTTCTTTTGCAAAAAATAATTAAATGGCTGTTGTGATAACAATATTTTTACAGAGTTTACATTGTAATAATATGAGTTAATACAACAGCTTTTTATTTATATGCAATATTTACTTATAGTATATATTTTATAATGATAATTCGCATAAATAATCGTTGTACTAATGGGAATAATTAAAATACTTATATGATTGTAAAACTATTTTTTATTTAGGCAAGCAATAAGTTAAAAGCTACACTAAAAAAAGACTTTGCTACTGGCGTGACAAATTAAGAAACACGTTTGGCGAGTTTTGATAGCTGCAATCATATATATTAAATGTATTACAATATTTTAAATACATTTAACAATAAGTATAGAAAGGGTGTGTTATTAATATGTACAACAATTATGGTTATGACGATAGTTACGATGAGTATTCATTTCCACCTAAAAATAGTGTATATGGTGATTATGATGGATATGATAAAGATGCTTATGATGTGTATCTTACAGATGATGATTACCTTGATATGATAGACGCTTGTTCGTCAAATGACTGCACGGGGCTTGTTGTCAATGGCGAAGGTAAGTTACAAGAGCTTGAAGACTACGATGATGTCTATAATATTAAAAACACTAAAATGTAAAATCATTATAAATATTTTATTATATATTTAGGGCGTTCATTGACTGAGAATTAAACTTGTTATATCATATTTATTGTAAAATTTGTTAAAAAATTTATTTAAGAATTAATACAAAAATCGTGTAGGAGAGAAGAATTTATGTACGGTTATGTTGTAATTAACCAGCCAGAATTAAAGTTCAAGGAATATGACATATACCGTTCATATTATTGTGGTTTGTGTCATGTGCTTAAGGAAAAATATAGTTTAAAGGGGCAGATGTCAATAAGTTATGACATGACATTTTTAGTAATGCTTCTTACAGGACTTTATGAACCTGATATAACTTATATAGAAGAAAAGTGCGTGGCACATCCTATAAGAAAACATCAGACACGTTTTAGTTATATTACAGATTATGTTGCAGACATGAATATACTTATGACATATTATAAGTGTATTGATGATTGGCAAGACGAAAAAAAGGTAACAAGAAAGGTTTTTTCTGACTTGTTAAAAAAAAGTGCGCATAAAGTTATGGAAAAATATCCTGAAAAAGCAAAGATAATAAGTGATAATATGAGCGCACTATCTGAAGCTGAAAAAAGGCTTGAAACTAATATTGATACAGTTGCAAATTGTTTTGGAAATGTTTTAGGTTGTATATTTGCAATGAAAGATGATGAATGGAAAGATACATTGTATAATATAGGATATAGCTTAGGAAAGTATATATATATATTAGATGCCTACGAAGACCTTGATAAAGATATTAAAGGCAATCAATATAATGTGCTTATATCACACCGACAAGCGAGTGATTTTGATGAAATGTGTCAGACGGTGCTTAATGCAATTATGGCACAGTGTGCCAAAAACTTTGAAATGCTTCCAATAATTCAAGATGTGCAGATATTAAGAAATATATTGTATTCTGGCGTTTGGACTAGGTTTCAAGCGGCTAGGCAAAAAAAGGAACAGGAGAGTGTGAAGTGACAGACCCATATAAAATTCTTGGAGTATCACCAGATGCTTCAGAAGATGAGATAAAAAAAGCATATAGAAAGCTTAGCAGACAATATCACCCGGATGCTAATATAAATAATCCTAATAAAGCGCAGGCAGAAGAAATGTTTAAGACGGTACAGCAGGCTTATAACCAGATTATGAAGGAACGTCAAGGCGGTTATAATCAGGGATATGGTCAAGGTGGATATTATCAGAATTCTAACGGTGGCTATGGTTATGATGGAGATAATCAAAATCGTGGTCAAGGCGGAGATTTTGGTGGCTTCTGGGGCTTTGGAGGTCCGTTTGGCTTTGGCGGATATTACAGTGGTTCTCAAGGTGGTTTTGGAGAACCTAATATGGGCAATGACCCAACAAGTGTTCATTTAAAAGCTGCATATAATTATATAAGAAATGGAAGTTTTGACGAAGCTATTAATGTGCTTAATGGAATTGATGACAGAGATGCTAGGTGGTATTTTTATGCGGCACAGGCACATTCTGGTAAGGGTAATCAAGCAACTGCGATAGAATTTGCAACAAAGGCTGTTCAGATGGACCCAGATAATCAGATGTATCAAAACCTTTACAGAACGCTTCAAAGTGGTGGGCAGTGGTATGCTAATATGGGACAACAATATGGAAGAACGCCTGCAAGTTCTGGGAATTTCTGTTTAAGACTTATACTGCTTAATCTTATATGTAATTTATGTTGTGGTGGCGGTGGTCTTTGCTGTGGGGGGAATAGGTATTATTATTAGATTGGTTGATAACGGGCGGAAAAATGGTATGGCATTTTTCCTTTTTTTGCTTGAACGACACGCAAGGCTATGGTTGCATAATGTTTCAACTGGTGTTGAGATGGCTTGAGAAACTCACAAAGAGTTTTTAAATAGTTTGCCATTCATGCTTAAGTCTAATAATACTACTATGTTTATTGATGGAGAGTGGGATATTATTTAGTAGTTGGCTATCCATTGGTCAAAGCGTTCGTTTAGGGTGTCGAAGGTTACAGGACCTAAGTCCATTATGAATTTGTGAAATTCTTTGAGGTTGAACTTATCACCAAGACGACTTTGTGCTGTTTCTTTTAATTCAGAAAAGCCGATATATCCAAGAACATATTTACAATAATTGGCAGGCTCGGATACTATTGAGTTGAAAATGGTTTTGGCAACGGTGCTGTCGAAGCCGTAATCGGAAAGAAAGCTTGCTGTGTTACTTTCATCCCAGCCATAATAGTTAATACCGATATCCATTTTTGCATAAAGGCAGAGTATTGTAGCATAGTTAGCGGCGGCTAACGAGTTTAATTTGTCATTGCCTGTATTTGCATAAGAATAGGAATGTAATTCGCAATAAGTTGCCCAACCTTCAACGAAGCCATTTGGCTGTAATATAAATCGTATCGGATTAGGATTACTTGCTGTAAAGTATGTCATTTGGTACATGTGACCGGGATAACCTTCGTGTGCCATTGTTGCATAAAGAGTATTGCTATCGGACTCACTAGGATTGATATATATTGAATTGACAGATATATTATCAAGCTGAGGTGTAAAATACATAGCAGGACTTGCATAGTCTTTTAAGGAGTCGGATATATAGTTTATTGTGCAATCAACATCTGGTGCATCTGGAAAATCCTCTTTTATTTTATTTTTTAAATCGCTAATAATGTCGGCAGGGTTTGATATGCCAAAGCTAAAGCTTTCAAAAGCTGTTGAAAGTGTAGGCTCGTTGACAAGGAGTTTTTGCATGGCTATCAAATTTTTCTTTAAATATTTATCTGCAAGGGCATTTAATTCTTCAACAGACTTTGACCAGCCGAGATTATATTTTAAAAGGTATTCAAAGTATTTATCACCATTAGGATAATTTTTAAGACCGCCTTTGTAAATATTGCTTCCAAGTAAGCTATTAAGCCCGTCAATAAGTATGTTGTATCCTTTTACTAAATGTTCTTGTATAGCTGATAAATTTTGTTTTTTGTATTCTTCCTTTTGTTCATCAGATATATTGTTAAGTGAGTTTAATCTTTCATCAAATGTAGTGATTAAAAATCCGCTGTCTACACTTTGTACGAATGTTTGACATTGAGTTATAATTTCATTTGCAAGTTCATCCTGCATAAAATATCCTGCTTTGCTTCTTAGTGTTTCATAATCGACAATATTTTGGAAAAATCTATCAGTATCACACATAAGTGTTATATATTCTGTTATATCTTTTTCTTCTTCGAAAGAGTATTCAGCAAATATTAATGGTAGCTGAACTTGTATGCCTATTGTTGTTGAAAGTTGTGTATTAAAAAGATATAAGTCGGAGTATTCAAGCTGTGTTTCTAAATATCTTTTAAGCTCATCGTATGTTATTTGCTGTGATTGTGATAGTGAACTTCTATCAAAAGTTAAAAGCTCGTTTAAAGCTTCGGTTATATCATTAACTGAGTCAAGTTCTTCTAGGTCGATACTTCCTAAAGTAACTTCGTAGTCATCAATTCCGTAATCTTTAGGGTGTTCTAGTAGTGAATGTAGTGTTACTGTATCAGAAGTTACGGAGTTACAAAAAAGGTCATTTGTATAGTTGTTAAAGGCTTCGTTGTCAGCTAAAGCATAATCTATTGTACTTGTTTGGGCGTTGTTGTTTTTTGTATTGTTGGAATTGTTATCAGATAAAAACGGAGTTGAACAGCCGCTAGTTACGGTGATTATTATTATACATAGTAGTATGTATATGTAGTGGCTTAAGATTTTGTGTAGTTTTTGTTGTTTCATAGTTCCTCCTTTATTTGATTGAATATGTATAGTTTAGCAGATAATTTGTAATCAATAAATATTATAATTATATTAATATGATATGAATTAGGATATGTTTATAGTACTGTAGTGGTTTCTGTATTTTGCAAGGTTTGGCTTTAGAGAGATATCAGTCTTATATAAAACAATCACACACCAGTAAAAGTACAACTTAACAAATTTATATGCCCTCGCCAAACAAGGATGTTTGTCGCTGTCATACAAATCTGTTAAGTTGTTCTTTGTAATGGTGCATTTTTATTGTTTTATATAAGGCTGATATCTTTTTTTTATTTTTTTGAGCAAAATACAGAAACTTTTGAGTTGTAGGGTAGCTACAAAATTGTTGGTGGAAGTTATATTTTTATTATATTGTTTATATAGAAAAACTAAAAATAAGGTAAGTACTGGGATTATAAAATTTTTTATGGGGAGTGTGATTTTAAATTTTTGTGTGATTAGTTTTAAACGTGAGATTGTTTTTTGGAGCTATTATGGTATACTAAAGAAATAAAATTTATTAAAGATAATGGAGGAGATATAAATGCCACAGAATAAAGGACCATTTTATATGACAACAGCTATTGCCTATACATCGGGCAAGCCACATATTGGTAATACTTATGAAATCGTGCTTGCAGACAGTATTGCACGTTTTAAAAGACAGCAGGGCTTTGATGTGCGTTTTCAGACGGGTACTGATGAGCATGGTCAAAAGATTGAGTTGAAAGCAGAAGAAGCTGGAATTACACCAAGGGAATTTGTTGATAACGTATCTACAGAGATTAAGAGAATTTGGGTAACAAAATTAAATCAATCTGTATAAATATATACAGAAGTATAGATTTTTATTAAACAGAAGGCCCTTCGTATCGAGTAATCGGTGCGAACTCAGTGTTAATTGCTTTTAATCCCTAAAGCCTTACACCGAAACAGTAATCTGAAAGGATAAACTGGTCAGTAGACAGGTGCGAAAGCAAAAAAAACGTAAGGATAGCATAAGGTGAAATAAAAATATCTCAGTGTTAATGATAGGAAAGAGTAATCTTGCGTGACACATTAAAAACGGATATCCTAAGTGCTTAAACAATGGGTGTTTAGCAGCGAAAGTCCTAAGTCTTAAAAAGATATGGAAGACGTTCAACGACTATCTCCTTGAGGGAGAGTAAAGCCACAAGCGAATGGTGGAAGAAAAATACTGCCCCACACAAGTTAATATGTGGGTGAAGATATAGTCTACGCTTATGTGAAAGCATAAGAGGTCTGCTGGTGACAGTAAGACTGCTATAGGAGTTGCGACTTATAGTGAATGAGATAAATATATACAAAATAATAATAATGATATGTAAATTTGTTAGATTGCTCTAGTAAAAGATGTTATAATTTATTTATGAATAAGTAGTAAGTATTTGCTTGAATATAAATAAAGGTGGGAATGTCTTATGGAGTTAATTAGTATAGGTAAATTTGCTAAAAACAAAGTGCTAACCACTGATACAAAATATTTGTTTAGGAGTCAATTGGGGGAGGTGACAATATGATACTCGCTCAAAAGATTAGATTAAAACCTACAGAAAAACAAGAAATAATATTTTGGAAAAGTGCAGGTGTAGCACGTTGGTCTTATAACTATTATGTTTCAGAACGCAATAGGTTATATAATGAATGGGTTCAAAACGGTAAACAAGGTAAGTTTATTTTTAAAGAAAACGAACTCAGAAAATATATTAATAATGTATTAAAGCCAACTACGCATAAATGGTTAAGTGAAGTTGGTAGTAATGTTATGAAACAAGGAGTTAAAGACGCTGATACAGCTTTTATAAAATATTTTCAAGGTCTATCAGGTAAGCCTAAATTAAAGTCTAAACATAAAAGTAAAATAAGTTTTTATGTAAATTATGAGTCAATTGTTAGAAAGCAGGGTGGATTTCAAGGAGAAAAGCTTGTTTTTGTTAAAACCTGTTCTCCATTACCTAAATTACCAAAGGGAAAGAAATATTCTAATCCTAGAATATCTTATGACGGTAAGTATTGGTATATTTCCGTAGGATATGAAGTAGCTGAAAGAAATGAAGAATTAACTGATGAAAGTTTAGGCATTGATTTAGGAATAAAAGATTTGGCAATCTGTTCTAATGGTAAGAAGTATAAAAATATCAATAAGATAAAAGAAGTAAAACGATTAGAAAAGAAACTTTGTAGAGAACAGAGAAAATTGTCAAGGAAAATCACAGCTAATATCAAAGCATATAAAGTGGTTGGTAAAAAGCGTTATCCTATATGGATACGACCTTTAAAAGAATGTAAAAATATTCAAAAGCAAAATCAAGTAATAAGATTATTAAATAAACGACTTACAGATATAAGAAATAATTATCTTCATCAAACTACGGCAGAGATAGTGAAAACCAAACCATCTCGTATAGTAATGGAAAACTTAAATGTAAGGGGAATGATGAAGAATAAACATTTAGCTAAGTCGATAGCACAACAAAAGTTTTTTGAATTTAAAAGACAGATAAAATATAAAAGTAAATTAATAGGGATACCTGTAATTGAAGTTGATAAGTTTTATCCGTCAAGTAAGATGTGTAGTTGTTGTGGTAATGTTAAGAAAGAATTGAAGTTATCAGATAGAATATATAAATGTAGCATTTGCGGTCTTGTAATAGATAGAGATTACAATGCAAGCATAAATTTAGCAAATTATAAATTAGTATAAATTCACATAAAAGAAAATACTAATATGTACCTATCGCTTACTAGGGAATTTAAGCCTATGGAGTGTCATATCAAACGAAAGTAGTTAATAAGATTTTCTTATAACCAAATCGGACACGATGAAGTAGGAAATCTGATTTGTGAAAACAGATACAGTATAAATTTATATAGATTATTTTAGATTTGTATATATTTATCGTAGCGGACTTAATGAACACTTCTTATGACAAGTTTATAAGAACTACTGATGATTACCACGAAAAGCAGGTTCAGAAGATTTTTAAGAAGTTATATGATAAAGGAGATATCTATAAGGGACATTATGAGGGTATGTATTGTACTCCTTGTGAATCTTTCTTTACAGCTTCACAGCTTGTAGATGGAAAATGCCCTGACTGTGGAAGACCTTGTCAGCCAGCTAAGGAAGAAGCTTATTTCTTTAAAATGAGTAAATATGCTGACAAGCTTATTAAGCATATTGAAGAACACCCTGAATTTATACAGCCAGAGTCAAGAAAGAATGAAATGATGAACAACTTTTTAAAGGCTGGACTTCAAGACCTTTGCGTGTCAAGAACATCATTTAAGTGGGGAATACCAGTTGATTTTGATGACAGACATGTAGTTTATGTGTGGATTGACGCACTTAGCAACTATATTACAGGCTTAGGCTATGATGTGGATGGCAATAACGATGAATTATTCAATAAGTATTGGCCTGCCGACATTCACCTTATTGGTAAGGATATATTAAGATTTCATACAATCTATTGGCCTATTATGCTTATGGCTCTTGATTTACCACTTCCAAAGCAGGTATTTGGTCACCCTTGGTTATTACAGGGCGATGGTAAGATGAGTAAGTCTAAGGGAAATGTAATCTATGCCGATGACCTCGTTGATATGTTTGGCGTTGATGCCGTAAGATACTTTGTACTTCACGAAATGCCATTTGAAAATGATGGTGTTATTACTTGGGAGCTTCTCGTTGAAAGAATGAACTCTGAGCTTGCTAACACACTTGGTAATCTTGTAAATAGAACTATTGCTATGACAAATAAGTATTTTGGTGGCGTAGTTAATAAAACTGGTGTTACAAGTGAGGGCGCAGGTGTTGACGAGTCAGGTGCAAGCCTTGACTTTGATGCAGATTTAAAGGCTGTAGTTACAGCTACAAAGCAAAAGGTTGAAGACAAGATGGCTACACTTCACGTTGCTGACGCTATGACAGAGATATTTACATTATTTAAGAGATGTAATAAGTATATTGATGAAACAATGCCTTGGGCTTTAGCAAAGGATGAAGCTAAAAAGGACAGACTTTCAGAAGTGTTATACAACCTTGTTGAAAGTATTACAATTGGAGCTAATCTTTTAATACCATATATGCCAGAAACAGCAGAAAAGATATTTGCACAGCTTTATCCTACTGCACCAAAGACAGGTGAACGTGATATGGACGACCTTGACAAGTTTGGTTTAAGAGAAAATGGTTTAAATGTAACAGACAAGCCAGAAATTCTTTTTGCAAGACTTGATCTTGAAGAAGTGTTAAAGAAAGCCGAAGAAATTCAAGAAGCTCAAAGAAAGGCAGCAGGCGGTGTAAAGTATCCAGAAGTTGAGAAAAAGCCAGAGATTACAATAGATGATTTTGACAAGGTGCAAATTCAAGTGGGTGAAGTATTAAAGTGTGAGCCAGTAAAGAAAGCTAAGAAGCTTCTTGTATCACAGATAAGAGTTGGAGATGAAGTAAGACAGATTGTATCTGGCATTGCTAACTACTACAAGCCAGAAGACATGGTTGGTAAAAAGGTAGCTGTTATTACTAACTTAAAGCCATGTAAGCTTTGTGGTGTAGAGTCACAAGGCATGATACTTGCAGCTAGTGATGATGAAGGTAACTTATCAGTACTTACAACAGATAAGGATATTATTGCTGGTAGCGAAATAAAATAATAATAAATATTTTTCATAAAAAATAAAGCTTAGGTAGAATAAGCGCAAAGTGATATTTTAATATTATTTTGCGTTTGTTCTACTTTTTTATATTTGTTTTATTCAAGCCAAATTATGTTAATTACAATCCTAATGTTGACTTAATCTGACCTTAGATTTAAAATAAATATAAGTATACATATAATATATTTTAAAGTATGGTTAAGTCGTAATTAACAATGTTAATACACAATAATGTTAAAAAACTACATTGGGAGGTTTTACTATGAGAGTGAACTATAAGAAATTAGCGACAACGGTAGGTATGTCATTACTTCTTACAGCATCTCCAATAGCAGCATTTTCAGGAACGATAAATAATGGACAAAGTAACATAAGCGGTAAGGTGCTTAATGCAGTAGATATATCTACACTTAAAAATAATAACAAAGTAACAGCTACAGATATTGTATTAGACAACGATTTGAC
Source organism: uncultured Eubacterium sp. (assembly GCA_900551945.1). GTDB lineage: Bacteria > Bacillota > Clostridia > Lachnospirales > Lachnospiraceae > Lachnospira. Next base: position 28,640 of record URYE01000004.1, read on the forward strand.
AGATTGGAGCAATGTAACACAAAGAGTATCAACGGTACAAGGCGTAAATTTATGGAAAGTTGCAATCTCATCAGATTATTCAACACTTTATTTCTGTTATGAAGGAATGTCATCTTCTGAGTGGGATTATAACTATGCAGGACAGAATAAAATAAATATACAATATAAGAACGGAGTAAATGATGCTTCAAGTGCCATACAATTTGCAGCATGGAGCGGAACAGCAATTGCAAAAAATGCTTGGTATGGTGATATTACTGGGGCAGAAGCAGTAACATTAAATGAAGCACATGGTAATACACAAGGTCCTTATGTACTTGAGTCGGCTATTCCTATGGACTTCTTTGCAAATGGTGATTTTACAATTACATTTGCAGGAACAACTGTTGATATAACACAAGTTGAAGTGCTTGATGGAAATGGCTCAGGTGAAGAAGAAACAGGTGAAGCTGTATATAATGGAATTACAATAGACGGTACTTTTTCAGATTGGGCAGCAGTAACTAAGTATGAAGCAGGTTGCCCTAATGAAGCGCATAGTGATTGTATAAATGAAGCCGCTATGGTTTTTGACGGAGATTACGTTTACATATATATCAAAGATGGAAAAGGTGGAAGTGCATTTGGCGCAGGCTCACATTCTAATGGTCAGTATTCAATTAAAACAGACTTAGGTAATGAACTTGTATTTCAGCTTATACAAGATGGTGGTATTAATGGAGTTGAAGGAGCAGAGTGTATTCATATAGGAAGACAGTGGGAGATTTCAATTCCAAAGGCTGTCCTTCCTTTTTATAATAAGACTATTTCCTTTGGTCTTTATCTTACGGAGCCATTTATCACAGATGTAGCCAATCTTGTTGATGAAGGCCCAGAACAAGATATAAGTAGTGATGGTATAGAATACGATGGTTTGTATGGTGATTGGAATATGTATCCACATACAACAATTCAATATGCAACGGCAGGTACACATTATCAGATGGTAGATGCTAAGGCGGCGTTAGCTTGTAATGGAAGAACTCTTTTAGGTCATGTAGTTACTACAATGCCAGAACATTTAAAACAAGCTAATTTTGGATTTACACAAGGAATAACTATAATGTTCAATGGAGATGAGAGTCAAGTATTTTATCCTCGTAATGAGTTTGTAGATAGTGATGGTAATATTAATTGGAACTCTCAAAAAAGCGGATTAAGTGAAGGCACTTATGAGTATTATCTTTTCTCAACAGACGCATGGCATACTTCAGAAAATATTAACAATACCAATGAATTTGATAATTGGTATGGAAAGATGATTATAACAGTAGGAGCTAATAAAGACGAGTGTGAGTTTTATCTTGACCTTGAAAAGATAGCTAATAAGTTAGGCTGTGATGCAAGTGATTTTAAGAGAATAGATGCAAATTTTAGCAATCTAGGATATGAATGGGTTACTACAGCAGGTGCTTCGTCTGGTGCTTGGTTAGGACTTGGTATATGTATACTTGCAACAGGTGGAGTATTAGTTCGTCAAAGTAAGAAGAATAAAGAGCAGGTACAAGAATGAGTCCAATTGTTATAATAGCAATTATTTTAATATGGATATATATATTGTCAGTCTTTAGCCGGGCGAAAATGCACGCCTGGAAGTTTATGTGGGGAAGTCTTGGTCTGTTTGTAATTATGATGATAACAGTTCAGCCTGTGCTTACAATGCCGCTTGCAAGATGTGTTGCTGCTCTTGCAGGCGTTGTTGGTAATATTACAGGCACATTTATAGCCTATTTTAAATACGGGATTATATTTATATCATCAGGTTTAACATCAGTAACTTTACGAATAGACTTTGAGTGTTCTGGAATTATTGAGATTATGGCGTTTATATCATTACTTGCATTTTTTAATGTGTACAACTTTAGTGAAAAGGTAATGGTAGGTATTGGTGGCTTTTGTTATATCATGGTATGTAATGCACTTAGAATAGTTATGATATGTCTTTCTGTATACTTCTTTGGAATGGACGCATATTATATAGTTCATACATTTGTGGGAAGAATATTTTTCTATGTGTTAAGTGTATATCTTTATTTTTATGTGTTTACGAAGCCACAGATTATAAAAATGAAAGTGGGCAATTTTGCTTATGGCAGCAATAAAAATGTTTCTTAATTCGTTCATTTTTTGGGGCGGTTGGATTTTAATTCCATTTCTTATGGAGATTATACCCGCATTAGGAAGCGTAATACTGTTAGTTAAAAGAAATAAAAGGCGTAAGGTGGAAAGAGCTGAAATAAAGGTATTTCCTGAAATATCTCTTATTATTCCAGTGTATAATTCTGCCGATACGCTTTTTCAATGTATAGAGTCGATTAATAACAGTACATATCCTAATAACAGAATAAGAATATTTCTTGTAAATAATAAGGGGCAAGATAACAGCTTTGAAGTCTATGCTGATTGTCAAAGGAAGTTTCCCGACCTTATTATGCAGTGGCTAAATGCAGAGCAGGGAAAGTCAAGAGCACTTAATCTGGCACTGTATAACAGTGAAGGAAAGTATATTATCAATCTTGACAGCGATGGTGTGCTTGAAAAAAATGCGCTTGTTAATATGATTACTAAGTTCGAGTCAGATACAGAGCTTAATTGTATGACGGGGGCAATTCTTACAATGCCAGAGCTTATTATGAAGTATAAGCACTTTTTTCCAAGACTGCTTCGTAACCTTGAGTTTATGGAGTATGCACAAGCCTTTCTTGCAGGAAGAAGTTATGCTTCTGAAATGAATGCTGTGTACACACTGTCGGGAGCATTTTCAGCATTTAGAAAGTCGGCGGTGTTAAAGTCATGGATGTATAATACTGATACAATATGTGAGGATACACACATTACATTTCAGATGAGATATAAGCAGAATGAGCGAGTTGAAGTGTGTGAAGACGCACTATTTTTTGTAGACCCAATTGAAGATGTCAATAAACTCTACACGCAAAGGCAAAGATGGCAGAGGGGAAGTCTTGAAGTTGCGCAGATGTTTATGGATAAAGACTTTAAGGTTAAAAATATATTTTCAAATATTAGTGTAAAGACACTTATGTATGACCATACGTTTGCATTTCCTAGATTGATATGGTATCTGGCACTTATATGTCTTATGGTAATGGGTTATTCAGGCAAAGTTATAGTTATATCTACAGGAATTATATTTGCAATGTATACTTTAATTGGTTATATGTACTTTGCAACGGTATTATATTTTTTAAATATTAATAAAGAAGTTAAAAAGTACTATAGAAATCATTGGTGGTGTATATTATTTTTGCCGTTTTTTAACTTTGCAGTATTCTTTATAAGAATGGCAGGAATTATTAACAGTATCAATACAGATAGTGCATGGAGAACTAGAAATCTCACCGATGAACGTATTGCATTTACAGAAGTTATAAAAAGTGATATTCAAAAACCAATTCGTGTAATAAGAAAAATAAGAAATGTAGTTAATATTAGCCCGAAAAGTGAAGCAACAGCTACTACTGATAATAGTATCATTGATGAAAATGTAAGTGCTGACAGCAAAGTAGATGATGATAATAAGCAAAATAATATTGAAAAAATTAAGGGGACAAATAATAACTCATATATGTCACTTGCACAGTGTATAGCTATGTCATTGCTTTTTGTAATTTTATCAAATGCTATATTTATGTTAAGTTGGATTAAAAGTAATGTAAATATGCATTCATCACAAATTATTGAATACATGGCAAGTATGCAGTTTAGAAATATATTTGTAGAAAGTGATGTAAGAGGCGCTATTATAGGACTTACCGTTATTACATTGACAGTAATATTAATTTTTTCGTTTGACTTTATATACTGTAAAAAAAATTCAGCGAAATGGATTTTAATATTTAATAAGGTTATTATGTATGTGTCAGTTGTAGCAGTATTAGTTGTTGTATTATTAGCTAATTATCAGTTTGGATTACTTGATTATTTTAGGAATTGGCTTATAAGTTAGGAAAGGTATTTTTAAAGAAAAGTGTCAAGAATTTTCCAAATCTTTAGGTTAGTAAGATGAATTGGTACAAAGTAGTGATATTAAAAGTGAGGACAGTTATGGGAACTGAAACAAAGGTTGAAAAAAGTCCAAGTTTAAAGAAGCTATTAGGAAAGCACCCCGTACTTATAATTACATCAATATGTTCAATATGTTTTGCAGTTGTAGCGGGGCTTTTTGCATACATGCAGATAAGCATATATGAAAGTGGAATACTTGAAGTTTGTGCGACTCAGCAAGATGCGTATGTACAGCTTGTGCTTGACCAGATTAATATTAAGTCAAATAGAGATGATGAACAGATTATAAAAGAAATATTAGGAACAATGGACGCTTCATCGAATAGGTATTGGACTTTTTCAAAAGACCAGTCGATGTTATTTGTTAAAGATGTGACAGAAACTAATAAATATAAAGGCGTTACACCAGCAACATATTATATATCTGACAGCGCTAAAGACTTTTTAGACAGTCTTACAGTTAATAATGTTACACATTCATATATTGATGTTAATGATAATAGATATATTGCTTCTGGTGTTATGTTCGAATATAGAGGTAATCAATATAGATTGTGTCTATTAACAGAAAAAGAAGTACTTCTTGACAATAATACGTACCTTGAAGTTAAGACGCAAATGCAGACTTTTGTTGTAGTAATTCTTATGTTGCTTGTTGTAGTTCCTATGCTGTTTGCTCATTTTATAAGACGTATGCAGTTTACTATGGATAGAAAAGATGATTCAATAACAGCCGTTAATCGTATTTTATCTAATATGAACCAAAAGATTTCAGAAAGTGACCTACACGACACAAGGAATAATATGTGGAATGAAAATGCACTTTCAATGTTTCTTGAAAAGCTTAAGAAGCGAAATGTATATCCAGTTATAGCAGTTTATATAAAGTGTGATAGCAAGAGTTCAAGAGCTGAATTTATTGCAAAAGCACATTATATTCTTGATAAGCATGTACTTAGATTTCAATATGATGATTCAGATATAGTGCTTGTATTTGTGCAAATCAGCGAAGAAAGTGCAGTAAACAGTCTTAACAGTCTTATGACAGATAAGTGTAAGTTTAAAAAGAGTGTATTAATAAAAGATAATACAGATGTAACTGACACTAAAAAACTTTTTATGGAGTAGGAGAGCTTATGGCAGTTAAGTTATATAGAGAGTATAAAATAAAGTTTTATCTTAATATGCGACATTATATTATTATAAATGGTACAAAAGGTGAAACACACCCTCACACTTGGGAGTTTGCGATTAACATTAGATTTGGAAGAAGTTCGTTTGTTGAGTTTAACACTTTCGAGAAGGGAATTGCTAATTATTTATCAAAGTATCAAAATAAGATTTTAAATGAAGAAGAACCTTTTGACAGTATTTTGCCTACACTTGAAAATGTAGCAGATTATTTTTCTGATGAGTTTTATAAAATAATTAATTCTACGGGTGGAGTGCTTACAACTCTTGAAGCAAGCGAAACACCGACAAGAAGTTATATTGTCAATCTTTCAGAAAAAGAAGAAACACAAAAGCTTTCAAAAGAGGCTGATGAGAAAATGTTATCCGATGTTATGGACGCAGTACTTGATGAGATAATTGAGTAGTATTTGTAAATTAAAACTTTGTAATTAGAATGGAGATTGTTGTGGAAGATAACAAAGATGTGATTAAGATAAAAAGAAAAAAATCAGATTATCTGTTATTTGTTATGCCTGTTATTTATATTGTAGTGGCAGTTGTTGTAGTTATGCTTGTCAGTGCAAATGGAAATTATCCCACAGGTTCTGATACGATGTATCACATCTACAGAGGTGATTATGTATACAATTCAATAAAATCGGGTAATTGGTATCCTATATACAACAGTATGTGGTATAACGGTGTAGAATTATTGCGTTATTGGGCACCACTAGGGGCATATTTTATGGCGTTTTGTCAATTACTTGCAGGTGGAAGTCAGATATCAGGATATCTTATATTTGTAGGGCTTATATTCTTTTTGGGAGCGCTAAGCTGGCTTTTTATAGGAAGGGCAATTAATAGACCTTATCTTAGTGCATTTATAGGTATATTGTGGTTTTTTATGCCTAATAATTTATTAGCATTATTTGTTGAAGGCAATTTGGCAAGGTCTTTATGTATGGTATTTTTGCCAATATTTATATATGCTGTATGTGAATATTTAAAGGAACAGCATATAAAATATATTCCCATAATTATTGTAAGTTTTGCATTAATGATAATGTGTCATTTAGGATATGCAGGGATGATAGCACTTGCAGTTCTTATTTACTGTATTGTATATATGTTTCAAGGTGGCAACAAAAGAGCAGTACTTGATATTATCGTTACTATTTTGATAAGTTTTATAATACTTGGTGTATGGCTAGTTGCTTCGTTAAATGGTGGTATAACATCGTTAGACAATTCGGAAAATATGTCTAAGTTCTTTCAAAGTATTTTAATATCAATTAATCCATTAGCAAGAATAGAAAGCAATAATTCAAATTTTTATTTTGGACTTGCAGCTATGCTTTTAGCGGTTTATGGAATATTTTTTGGATATAGAAATTCAAGAACAGGTTTTGTTACAGGAATAATTATTTTGCTATTTACAACTACAGCCATGTATTCAGTATTAAAAATACTTCCCGGAAGTCAGTATCTTTGTATGCTTAGATTTATTTCAATAGCACTTTGCATGATACTTTATAGTTTTCTTATGTGGGATACTTTAAAGAAGCCGTTTATAATTCTATTTTGTATATTACTTATTGCAGACACTATTCCATCACTTTCAGTAATATATAATCCCGATGAAGCCACTGGCACGAAAGCGGAAGATAGATTTGAAGCAATGCAGGAAGCTATACTTATAAAAAAGGCTCAAGAGATTACAAATCAAAGAATGGCGTTAATGGACGAGAGGAGTCTTGGTGCAAGAGGTGCTTGGCTTGTTGCGGATTGGAATAATAAGACTGCTGCTACATTTGGTGCAGGTTGGGAAGCAGCTAATACATCAACTAATATTGCTATGTTAAATAAAGCACTTGCAAATAGTAATTATTATTATATGTTTGACAGATGTTTGGAGCTTGGAAATGATACAGTACTTGTAAGCCTAGCACAGCTTGAAAGATATTCAAATGCAGTTATTGACCTTGATAAAGCGGCTGCTAAAGTTGGCTATAGTCTTGTTGAAGAAAGCTCTGGTTATAGATTATACCATATTGACAGACAAGGCAATTGGGGAACACAAAGCAAATATCAGGCTATTGGAATAGGAAGTGGAGCTTCTGGTATTTCTCTTTGTTTTCCAGCAGTAGAAGAAACTGATTCCACTAATATTAATGATTACACTTTTGAACAGCTTTCACAATATAAAGAAATATTTCTTAATGGATTTACATATAATGATAGACAAGAAGCGGAAGACCTTATGTTAAGGTTAAGTGAAGCTGGAGTTAGAATTATAATATATGCTGATGGTATTCCACAAGACAAAAATCACAGTCAGACATTTCTAGGTGTAACTTGTAATGCGATTACATTTAACAAAGGATATCCAGAGATGAATACAAGAATAGGTAAAATATACGCCGATATGTTCCCACAAGGTCATACAACTTGGGAAACGGTATACCTTGGAGGACTTGATAATACTTGGGGAACTATAAGCGATAATGGATTTGACCTTGATTTTTATGGAACAGTTAAAAATGACAATATAATTATTGCAGGTCTTAATCTAACATATTTTTATGGTCTTACAAGAGATAACACGATTGGAAAATTATTAGAAAATATGACTACACTCACATCAGATACACTACCTGAAAGAAAGATAATTCCACTAGAGATTAAGTATGAAAATAACAGTATAGTAATAACTTCTGATACAGATAGTGTTAATACTTCGCTTGCATACCATGATATATTTAAAAGCTCACAGCATATAGAAAGTAAAAATAATCTTATGTATGTTGATGCAGGAACTACAAATATAAGTTTACAAGTTCCGTATTTGTGGCAAGGCTTGGTTGTAAGTATTATAGGATTAATACTTAGTGTGGTGTGGATAATGCGTTTAAGAAAAAGAAATATGGCACAGCTATATAAGAATGGAGAGAATAGTGAAAATATTTGATACACATGCTCATTATGACGATGAGGCGTTTGATGAAGATAGAGATGAGCTTTTAACGAGATTATTTAATAAGGATATTGATGTAATTGTAAATGTTGGTGCAAGTCTTTCCGGTTGCAGACAGTCAGTTGAATTAGCTAATAAGTATGAAAAAATGTACTGTGCAATAGGAGTACACCCAGATGATTATGATAAGCTTAATGAAGAATTTCTTGAATGGATAAAAAAAGAAGCAATGATTAATCCCAAAGTTGTAGCTATTGGAGAAATCGGACTTGACTATTATTATCCAGAGCCATCAAAGGAAGTTCAGTTAAAATGGTTTAAAAGGCAGTTGGAGCTTGCTATAGAAGTTAATAAACCGGTGATAATACATTCAAGAGATGCGTGTGCTGACACAATTAATATATTAAAAGAGGGCAATGCAAAGCAGATTGGCGGTGTAATTCACTGTTATTCTTATACTAAGGAGTCGGTAAAGGCTTTTTATGATATGAATTTTTACTTTGGAATAGGTGGTGTGCTTACATTTAAGAATGGGAAAAAGCTTGTTGAAGCAGTTGAGGTTATTCCTTTGGATAGGATTGTGCTTGAAACAGATTGTCCTTATTTAGCACCTGTTCCTAATAGGGGTAAACGTAATGACAGTAGTAATATACAATATGTTGTTGAGAAGTTGGCTGAAATAAAGGGGAAGACAGCTCAAGAAATTATAGATATAACGAATGAGAATGCAAGAAGACTTTATAGGTTGTGATGATATCAGTAGTATATAAGACTGACACACACCAGTAAAAGTACAATCATATAAATATATACAATTGTTCTTTTAATGGTGCATTTACAGCCTTATATACTACTGATATCTTACGGGAGGTTGTTGACTTATCACACTTATATGAAGGATTATTTCACATATAAAAATGTGGGTTTGGGGCGCATTATTGTAAGTTGTATTAAATGATGTTTAAATATGGTGTATAATAAGTTTAAGAAGTTAAATTTTAAATAAGTAAGAATGGAGATATAAATGGCAGATAAAGATTATAGTAATGTACTTCACTTGGGAAATCCTACTAATACGATAGCGGTGCTTAATGCTTATGGTTTTTCTTTTCAAAAAAAATATGGTCAGAACTTTCTTATTGATGAAAATGTTGTCGAAAAGATTGTAAGAGATGCTGGTGTAACAAAGGATGATATGGTACTTGAGATTGGACCAGGAATTGGAACTATGACACAAATTCTTTGTGAAAATGCAAGGGAAGTAGTCGCTGTTGAAATAGACAATAAACTTATTCCAATACTTGAAGATACACTTTCTTATTATGATAATGTAACTGTTATTAATGAAGATATTTTAAAGGTGGATATAGTAAAGCTTGCAAAAGAAAGAAATAATGGTAAGCCGATTAAGGTTGTAGCTAATCTTCCATACTATATAACAACACCAATTATTATGGGACTTTTTGAAAGTGGTGTGCCGCTTGAAAGTATAACTATTATGGTTCAAAAGGAAGTTGCTGACAGAATGCAGGTAGGGCCGGGGACAAAAGATTACGGCGCATTATCGCTTGCTGTGCAGTATTATGCTAAGCCTAAGATTGTATTAAATGTACCAGCAAGTTGTTTTATGCCACGACCAAATGTTGATTCAGCGGTAATTCAATTAGTTAGATATGACAAACCACCTGTTGAAGTTGAAGATGAACATCTTATGTTTAAGATAATAAGAGCTTCTTTTAATCAAAGAAGAAAGACTATGACTAACAGTGTTGGAAAAAGTGGTGGTATTAATATAACTAAGGAGCAGTTTAGTGAAGCGCTTGATATGTGTGGACTTTCTCAGACTATTAGAGGAGAAGCTCTTACATTGGAGCAGTTTGCGCAGTTGAGTAATGCTATTACTAAGCTTGGTGGCAAGTAATTAGGTTGTGGATATATCAGTAGTATATAAACACACACACCAGTAAAAGTACAATTTTTTGAATTTATATGCCATTGTCAAACAAGTGTGTTTGCCACTGTCATACAAATTCAAAAAACTGTTCTTTTAATGGTGCATTTAGTTTATATACTACTGATATCTTTACGGGACTTTATTTATCCCCCTATAAAAAGCCACTATATAATAAAGAATAAGGATTTATTAATATAAAGATATGGAAAAAAAAGGTATAGGATATAATGATATACAAAAAGAGAACATTTCTGAAGAAGATATTAAGTATATGAAGGAGGCGATAAAACAGGCGAAAAAGGCGGGGAAGCTTATGGAAGTTCCTATTGGCTGTGTTATTGTGTATGAGGGGAAGATTATTGCAAGGGGGTATAACAGGCGTAATACTGATAAGACTACATTGGGACATGCTGAGATTACAGCAATTAAAAGGGCTAGTAAGGTGCTTAATGACTGGCGACTTGAAGATTGTACTATGTATGTGACTCTTGAACCTTGTCAGATGTGTGCAGGAGCAATAGTTCAAGCTAGAATACCTAAAGTTGTAATAGGTTCTATGAACCCAAAGGCAGGTTGTGCAGGGTCAATTCTTAATCTCCTTGATATGGCACAATTTAACCATAGGTGTGAGGTTGTAAGAGATGTGTTAAAGGAAGAATGTTCTGATATGCTTACAACATTTTTTAAAGAGTTACGAGAATTAAAGAAAAAGCAAAAGGAAGCAAACAATGAAACTGGAATATCATAAAGACAATCTTATACTTAAAGTGTTAAATGAAAGTAATACAATGGAAGTACTTGATTTTTATTACAGGAACAGGGAATGTTTTGACAAGTATGAGGCGGACAAGCCAGATACATTTTACACACCTGAGTATATAAGAAATGTAATGCAGGCAGAATACAATGGTCATATTCATGGAAAGTATACAAGATTTTTTTTATATGATAGGACTATACCAAATACAATAATAGGAACTGTGTCATTTTCTAATATTCATACAGGGGCGCTTATGTCTTGCTGTATAGGATATAAGATTGATACACAGTTCCAATCTAGCGGATATGGACGACGTATGCTTACAATGGCATTAAAAATTATGGTTACAGAACGTGGTATGCACAGAATTGAAGCATATATTGAGCCAGACAATGATATATCATTAAAACTGGTAAAATCACTTGGATTTATAAGTGAGGGAATGGCATATTCTTATGTGTTAATGAATGGTCAGTGGCGTGACCATTTAAGATATACTTATATTTCTTGATACCAATATCCAAAGTATGGGTTTGAGTAATCACTTCTATGACTCTTTTTGAAGTTTCCAAATCCATACATAGAAGCCATAAATCTTTCTCTATTACAATACATTCCGGGAACACCGATAAAATAATGAGTTCCGTTTGTATTTTCTTGAACCTTTCCAAATAATAAATGTCTAAAATTATAAAAACCATGTATAAGAAAGCTATTATTTGCAATTGATTTATCTTGTATTGGCATAGCCTTTAATTGTTCTGGTGAAACTTCTATACAGTCGTAGTAATAGTCATTGTCAAATGCGTCAATAAAATCAGCATTTTTAAAGAATTTTTCAAAGCCATTATTGCTAAAACGTTTTTTAAGTTCAATATTATAAGCAGGCGCTTCTGCTACATGAATATCAGTTTCATCAGCGGTGTTTGCAACTTCTGTCGAAGAAATATCAGAAATAGTATCATAAGAATTATTAGTATTAATGTCATTGTTTTCATTTTCTAAATGGGTATTGTCTGGGGTGGTAGTTTCAATGATTTTAGTATTTACTTTGTCAGTATTATTTGTGCTATCTACATTGCTATTGCTGATACTTTCTGTAGTGTTGTTATTTATATTATTATCTGAAATATTTTCTGAAATTGTTGGCTTGTTATTAATAATAGGTGCTTGAGTGGACTTTGTAGAATTATTGTCAAGCTGTGTTATATTGTGGTTTGTTGTGGTTTGATTTGTTTTGTTGTTTGAGATATTTGTGGTATTAAAATTGTTGGTATTATTTACAGTTGTGTTATTATCAATAGCTTTGCTGTTAATAGGTGTGTGTTGCGATGGAGTATCAACTATATCTTTGATTTCATTAGGTGATGTATTAAGATTGGTAATGGTTATGTTTTTATCTAAGCTATTTTTGTTAGTTGTATCAATAGAATTATTTTGTTTTGAAGTTGTTTTTGTATTGGTATCGGTTTGAGTTGTTTTTTTGATAGGAGTGTTTTCTTTTGGCTGTTTATATATTACATTTTCGGGAAGAAATGTTTCATCGTCCCAAAGGCTGTACATGCGGTAAAAGTCATCGTTGTTCTTTGTAGTTGCAATACCACATATATCTTTAAAGGCGTAACCAGAATTATTGATATTTGATGGGTTTAAAATGTCTTTATATTTTCCACGCCCTGAGTTGACAACGGTGTTACCTAGATATATTGTTTTGAAGTATTTGTCAGAACGTGTAAGCAGATATATACTAAATATACAAGGTGCGTCAGTGTATACACCTTGCAATGTAATATCTAGTTTAAATTGTCCACCTCGAACTTCTGCTTTTGCAAATCCGACATTTTTTTCTTTGACATTTCCAGGATAAGAATAGATGTATGAAACAAGACGTTTATAATCGCTCATAATTACCTCTTAAATAATAGTTTATATGCAAACTTATGCTGAAATATAAGAAAAGATTACAAAAATATATTTTTTAGTTTTTAAATTTTGGATATGTGGTTTCCAATTGCTATATATTGATGGATTAATTTTTGCATGGTATAATATCAGACACTTAATATAAAGATTATAAAAATAATAATAAAAGAAACTATAACATCATTATTGCTATTTTAGTGTATTAAAAATAAGATTTAATAGTGTTAGAGTATATGTTTTATTTTATAAGTTTTTTCATTTTTGAAAGGAATTTAACTGATGAGTATAAATAGTGCTGGACAGATGAATTTTAATTTTGACAAATTATTTACTGCTCCATTAGAAGAAGAAAATATGACAGGAAATAGTTCTATGGCAATACTTGGAGATAGTATTTCTGTTTTAAAGAAAATGAAGGATAAATCAGTCCAGCTTATATTTGCCGATGCACCATATAATATTGGGAAGGACTTCGGCAATAACAGTGATAAATGGAACAATATGTATGATTATATAGATTGGTGTAAAGTATGGATTGATGAGTGTATGCGTGTGCTTTCAGATACAGGAACAATGTATTTTATGACAGCGACTCAGCATATGCCATATCTTGATGTGTTTGTTTCAGAAAAATATAATGTTTTGTGTAGAATTATATGGGCGTATGACAGTTCGGGTGTTCAATCTAAGAAGATATACGGTTCTCTTTATGAGCCAATTTTAATGATTAATAAAACTAAAAAGTCGAAATATACCTTTAATTATGAAGAGATTATGATTGAGGCAAAAACAGGAGCAAAAAGAAAACTTATTGATTATAGAAAAAATCCCCCACAACCTTATAACACAAAAAAAGTTCCCGGAAATGTATGGGATTTTAGCAGAGTAAGATTTAAAATGAATGAATATGAAAATCATCCGACACAAAAACCAGAGGCGCTACTTGAGCGTATTATAAAAGCGTCATCTAATGTAGGAGATGTAGTATTAGACCCGTTTTCAGGTTCATTTACAACAATTGCTACAGCAATTCGTTTAAAAAGAGTTGCAATAGGGATTGAATTAAATGAAGAATATTATGAAATAGGATTAAGACGTACGGGTATTACGGCTATAAGAAATGGAAAAAGTCTTGAAAAAGTTAAAGTACGAAAGACTAATGCTAAGTCAAAGTATGTAAGAGGATAATAGTGTGAAGATTAAAGAAACTTTTATTGAAGAAATATTAAAAAAAGAATATCCAAACAACTATCAAAGAATATATGATGATAGTCCTATGCTTCAATACCTTGATAAGAAAATGAAGGCTGTTCATGGAAATAGTAAAACTCGTAGGAGTCTTGCAAATATATATGCAGTTTATTCTATATTGAATTTTTATCAAGAGGATTTCTATGAAAAGAAAAAACAGTATTGTAAATTTAAAGGGTATGATTATATGAAATTGTTTAACTATTATCGTGGGCTTTATGGCGGTAATAAGTTACAAAATCATGCGTTAAATTCTCGTGTAAATGGGGAGTTTCATAATAAAATTAAAAGTGCTGTTAATGATTTAATAATTATTAATGATGGAAAATACTTAATTCATATAGATTATATATATGTTGATGGAAATGATATTAGTAAAGTGGCTTGTAAAATAATTCAAAAATATATTAATCTTTTAATGCAAAAAGACAATGAACTAATTAGTATTCTTGAAAAATTACGCAACATGACAGATTATAATGAGAAAAAAGAAAATATTAATATGTTGTTAGCAGAAGATGCAGAGGCAAGAATTTTTGAAATAATTAGTTATGCTATTTTAAAGAACCATTATAAAAATATTACTGTATTTTTTGGATATACGAAAGATACAGTTAGTGAAGTAGCTCTTGAATTATTTAAAACTGGTAGAACAAATGCTAATGATGGTGGAATAGATTTTGTAATGCGACCTGTAGGAAGATTTTTTCAGGTGACAGAAGTTAATAATTATGACAAGTATTTGCTAGATATTGATAAAGTCATGCACTTTCCAATTAGTTTTGTTATTAAGACGAATAAGAGCAAGGTTAATATATTGAAAGATTTGGAAAAATATATTTTAGAGCGCTCAGGTGGAATGGCAGTTTTAGAAGAAAGATATAAGAATGCTATTGAAGAAATTATAACTATAAATGAATTAAAAACATGGATAGAAGAATTAAATGATAACGATATCGACAATATTATTAGGGATATTGACGTTTATTATAGGTTAGAGATGAATATCGAAGCACAAGATGATGAATAAATCTTAAAAAGACCAGTATCCACCATCTTGACAAATTGCTATATTATAAGTATAATTAAATAACCGCGCAGCTGGGGTAGTAGCGGCACCCTGTACCTGCAATCCGCTATAGCAGGAGTGATGTTCGGCCTAGGGCGCTATATTTATGGAGCTGCCCGATAAAAGTGGTGTTGACATTTTGGGTCTCCCGCAACAGAAATTCATGAAACATGTCAGGTCAGGAATGAAGCAGCATTAAGTGAAACCTTTTGTGTGCCGGGAGGGTGCCTGAATCGAGCTAACTGTATCGGTAACGTCTGTGGGTATAGGTTCGAAGCAGAACGCGCGGTTTTATTTTTTTGTGGCGCATTTGTGTGGAGGTAGTTATGGCATATCAGGCATTGTATAGAAAGTGGCGTCCAGACAATTTTGAAGATGTAAAAGGACAAGACCATATAGTAACAACTTTACAAAATCAGATAAAAGCCGATAGAATAGGCCATGCGTATTTGTTTTGCGGAACAAGAGGAACTGGTAAGACAAGTATTGCAAAAATATTTGCAAAGGCTGTCAATTGCGAACATCCTATAAATGGAAGTCCTTGCAACGAATGTGAAAGTTGTAGGGCGATTGCTACAGGTAATTCCATGAATGTTATCGAGATAGACGCAGCATCTAATAACGGCGTTGATAACATTAGACAAATTCGTGATGAAGTTCAATATTCTCCAACACAAGGTAAATATAAAGTATATATAATTGATGAAGTTCATATGTTGTCGATAGGAGCATTTAATGCACTTTTAAAGACACTTGAAGAACCACCTTCATATGTTATATTTATACTTGCAACAACAGAAGCACATAAAATTCCTGTCACAATTCTTTCAAGATGTCAAAGGTATGATTTTCACAGAATATCAATAGAAACAATTTCAGACAGATTATCACAGCTTATGCAGGCTGAGAATATTAATGTAGAAGATAAGGCAATAAAATATATTGCAAAGGCAGCAGACGGTTCACTTCGAGATGCGTTAAGTTTACTTGACCAGTGCATTGCATTTTATCTAGGGCGTGACCTTAAGTATGAAAATGTATTAGATGTGCTGGGGGCAGTTGATACACAAGTATATGCAGAGATGCTTTCATTAATAACAATGTCTGATACAACAGCAGTAATGGAGCTTATAGAAAAGCTTATAATGCAGGGTAGAGATATAGGTCAGTTTGTAAATGATTTTATATGGTATTTGCGTAATCTACTACTTATAAAGACAACTGATGATTTATCAAAGGTTGAAGATGTTATAGAAGCTTCAAAGGACAGCATAGAGCAGTTAAAAAAAGATGCGAAGCTGGTTGATACAGATACTATTATGATGTATATAAGAGTATTATCTGAACTTGCAAATGACCTTAAAGTAGCTACACAAAAAAGAATTAAGTTAGAAGTAACTCTTATTAAGCTTATGAAGCCGGCAATGTCGGCTACACAAGATATATCAGATATAATGGGAAGATTATCGGTTCTTGAAGGACAAATGCAAGATGCTTTAAATAAACTTAAAAATGGTGTAATTCCGGCAAATATTAATAGTGTTGCTGGTGAAATACCATTTAATAATACAAGTGTAAAAAAAGAAAGTGTTGAAAAAAGAGTTATAGAAGCGCTACCAGAAGATATGGAAGCTATAGCAAAGCAATGGGACTCAATTGTGTATTCAATAGATGACCCAATGGCAAGAACATTTCTTTTGCAATCTAATGTAACACTGACACAAGATGGTACAGCACTTGAGATAATGTTTAAATCGACTTCAGCTTATAATGCTTTTTCAAGAGAAGAAGACAGACAACGACTTGAAGAACTTATTGAAGAACGCACAGGAATAAGTGTTAATATAAAAATAACAAAATTAGATGATAACGAAGATTTTCAAAATAGATTTACAGATATAAGAGAGTTAGTAAGCAATATAGATATTGTAGTAGATGATAAGGAGGAATATATCTAATGGCAAAGAGAGGCGGATTTCCAGGAGGAATGCCTGGTAACATGAACAATTTAATGAAACAGGCTCAAAGAATGCAAAAGCAGATGGAAACACAGCAGGCAGAGCTTGAAGCTAAAGAGTTTACAGCAGCAGCAGGCGGTGGTGTTGTAGAAGTTACTGTAACAGGAAAAAGAGAAGTTACTAAGGTAAAGATTGACCCAGAAGCAGTTGACCCAGATGACGTTGAAATGCTTGAAGACCTTATAATGGCAGCAACTAACGAAGCACTTAGAAAGTGTGAAGAAGAATCACAAGCACAGATGTCTAAGATTACAGGAGGTCTTAGTGGCTTTGGCGGAGGCTTATTCTAATGGACATTTACAGTAGTCACGTTAATAAATTAATAGAACAACTGTCAAGATTACCAGGTGTTGGGGCAAAAAGCGCCCAGCGCCTGGCATTTCACATTATAAACATGCCTAAGGAAGAAGTAGAGGGGCTTGCTAGTACAATTACAGACGCAAAGGCAAATGTAAGATATTGCAAAGAGTGTTTTACTTTGACTGATGATGAGATATGCCCAATATGCAGCAATCCTAAAAGAGACCATTCAGTTATTATGGTTGTAGAAAATACAAGGGACTTAGCAGCTTATGAAAAAACGGGAAAATATGAGGGCGTATATCATGTACTTCATGGAGCAATAAGTCCAATGTTAGGAATTGGCCCTGCCGATATTAAGTTAAAGGAGCTTATGAAGCGTCTTGAAGGTGATGTAACGGAGGTAATTATTGCCACTAATTCAAGCCTTGAAGGTGAAACAACAGCTATGTATATAAGTAGACTTATTAAGCCTACGGGGATTAAAGTTACAAGGATAGCGAGTGGCGTGCCAGTAGGCGGTGACCTTGAATATATTGATGAGGTTACTCTTTTAAGGGCATTAGAGGGAAGGACTGAATTATAATTATGAATGTTAATTCTGATATGCTTAGTGATATTATTTCAGGTCATAAAGAAAGAATGATTAACTTAAAGAAATATTATCCATTTTTTAAGTTGTCAGAGGTTTCATTTTCACAATTAGAAGCTGGAAAGTATGAAGCTCTTGATATGGGGTATATTTTAATGGCGGTTATTCGTTTCTTTATAGAACAGAATAATTTTAGAGAAAAAGATGTTTTATATAGTGAATATGAAAATTTTGTTATTCAGATTATAAAGAATGATTTTCAACTTGAACTTACAATAAGTGATTATGAAAATGTTGCACAGTATATTTTTGATAAGCTAACAAATGAGGGGAAGCCTTTTGATTTTGAATACTTTGACCCAGTAGATAGAAAAAAGAAGGTGTCAAGAGTAAGAATTATCGACAGTTATATAAAGGATAATATAGTCAAGTATTCAATAACTTCTGAGGCAGTTGAGTTTTATCTTGATACAAAAGAGATAAAAGACGAGAGTCGAATAAGTGTTGCACAGCTTTTACTTGAGAAAATGATACGTTCACAAAACTTTAGAGGTGGAGTTGAAGTTGTTGCAAGAATAAATGAAGAAGTTAATCGTCTAAAGCTTAAAAAAGATGAAGTTGTTTCTATATTATCAAGTGATGTATTTGCAGGACTTAAAGCTTATGAAGACTTCGTAAATACAGGAATGAAATGGTTTGAAGAAGAAGAAAGACTTTTTAAGAAAAATCGTATTCTTATAGAAAATGCGTTGAAGAAGTTAAGTGCTAACTCTAATGATGACAGTTCTTACTATAAGACTATAAATGATATATATGAGCTGGAAAATCAGTTAAAAATAGCAATGAACCGCCATTTTGAGTTGTTAAAGGCTTGCACAGATATGCAAAAATTAACAGACGACGCTGTGCGTAGAGCAAAGCTTGGAAGACTTAGAAGTCATATTGATTTTTCAACAGCTTTAAAAGATATGATAAAGACAGATAATGCTAAAACTTTAGAGTGGTTTATTAAACCACTGTTAAAGCCTAAAGTTAAAAAGTTCTTTGATATAATATCTATTGATGAAGCCCTTACACAACGCATATCACAATCAGAAGTCATCGAGAAAGTAAGTAATGAAAGTGCAAAAGAAATTGTATTTGCTGATGAATTAGAAGATAGCAGGATAAAAGATAACTATACATTTCTTATGAATAATCTTTTGCAGGCATTTAGTATAAGAAGTGAATTTACATTGGAGGAGTTTAATATTGCTATGCAAAAAACGTATGGTGATAAAGTTTTGCTTAATGCCGATTATTATTCTTTCTTTGTAAACTTATGCCAGAAGCAAAGATATGAAATAAGTGATAAAACAGAAGAAAGTCTATTATATAATATTTTTAAAGATAATAAGAACGTTCATATTAATGGAAATTTTGTATTTGAGATAATTATGAATAATACGTCAAAGGTAAAGATAGGAAAGCATTGTGAAATTTCTAACGTATGTTTTAGAAAGGAAAATATTAATGGAAGATAGAAATCTTGAAAAAGCTCTTGATATAGTGTCAGTATTAATTACAGGTCAACCAATTAGGGAAAATGATGTTAATGATATGCTTTATCAAGAGTATAATAATAATGCACAAGTTTATGACATAGTTAATATGTCATTAAAGAAAATGAACCTTAATATATATGAATACAATAATGGTCTTTATATAAGTGTTAAAGAAAACAACAATGTATTTGGTTATTCTAATGAAGAATTGCGTCAAGAGCTTGGAGTAAAGGTTAATAAAGATTTGTATATGGCTTATTTTGTGATTTATAATACAATAACAGAATTTTATAGCGATACAATAAGTTCAACTTATGCAGAGTTTGTAAAAGTTGAAGATGTTATAAGAAATACTGATAAAGCTCTTTTGGGAATTATTGATAAACAAAATGGATTTATTAAAAATGAAGTTGAAGAAAATAGCTTTAAACAGATTGCATTAAGTTGGGACGAGCTTCCAGTTACAACAATACAAGATGGTGGTATTGTGAGAGCCGCAAGAAATTCAAAAACAGGTTTTGTAAAAATGGTGTTTAATTTTCTTGTAAAGCAGGAGTTGTTAATTGAAAGTGGAGATAGATATTATCCAACAGATAGATTTAGAGCTTTGATTGAGAATTATTTTGATGATTATAGAGGTAGACTTGCACAGCTTTTAACTGAAAATATGGAATAATAAAAAACTATTATAGGTGAATTAAGTAAAAGTACAATTGTATATATTTATATGCCATTATCGAACAAGTATATTCGCTACTGTCATGCAAATATATACAATTGTTCTTTTAATGTTGCATTATCGTTTATATACTGCTGATATATTACGAATTTTATTCCAATATAAAATACGAAAACTCAAACTTTACTTTTATTGTAAAATAAATAGTAGATAATTCACCTTTTAGATAAAATGGAGGTTAAATATGCCACAGATTAACAGAATAAGAGTCAATAATGTAAAATATAACTTTGGTACGCAAGTTTATGATGACTTTATTATGCGTTTTAATTGTAAAAATACTATCTATGACCTTGCAAACGGTGGTGGCAAGAGTCTTCTTATGCTTTTGCTTTTGCAAAATGTAATTCCAAATTGTACCCTTGATGAAAAACAACCGATTGAAAAGTTATTTCGTGCAGGTTGTGATAATACAGTTATTCATTCGCTTGTAGAATGGAAGCTTGATTCGTGTTATAGAAAAGACAACTTTAAATATATGACAACTGGTTTTTGTGCAAGAAAAGGTCATGTAAAAGAGTATGAAAATGCACAAGAAAACGCACAAGATACGTCAGATAATGCGAGCATAGAGTATTTTAATTATTGTATTTTTTATAGAAAATTTGGAGATAACGATATTAAAAATCTTCCCCTTGTAAATGATAACGGCGAAAGAGTGACATATAACGGACTTAAGGCATATTTAAGAGAGCTTGAAAAGAAAGATTTTAATGTGTCTGTAAAAATATTTGATAGAAAAGGCGATTATCAAAACTTCATAAGTAAATATGGTCTGTTTGAAAGTCAGTGGGAAATAATTAGGGGGATTAATAAGACAGAAGGTCATGTAAGAACTTACTTTGAAACTAACTATAAGACAAGTAGAAAAGTAGTTGAAGACTTGCTTATAGAAGAAATTATACAAAAGTCATTTAACAATCGTCTTGCAGTTACAGATGATGAAGGAAAGATGGCTCAGACACTTCTTGATATTAAAGATAAGCTTGTGGAGCTTTCAAGAAAAAACGATACGATTAACAGTTACAACAATCAGATATCATTAATAAATGACTTTGCAGAATATATAAAGACATTTAGCGAAATGTATATGAAAAAGGAAGACTTAAAAGTACAGCTTTATGATATGTTCGTGCAAAGTAAAAGACTTCTTAAGGTACAAGAAGATAATTTACAAAATATAGAAGAAAAGATTGATAATACAGAAAAGTTAAGGCTAAATGAGCAAAGAAAAGTTCAGACAGCACAAGTAATGACAGAGCAAAGCTCATTAAATTCAATAGAAGGTCTTATAAAAGAAAAAGAAAAGCTAAAAGCAGATAATTATAAAAGTTATAAGGAATTAGTAGAAAAACTTAAATTAATGGAGTCAGCAAATGATTATAACGATTATAAGAATTATCAAAAAGCACTTTATGAAGCTGAACTTATTGTAAAAAACCGTATGCGTGATAACAGCGAGTTGATAAAAGAATTAAAAGATATTGTTAATGTATATAAAGCTTGTTATGACGTAAAGCTTGATAAACTTAAAAATGAACAACAGGCTATGTTATTACAGTCAAAAGAGCATGAGGACAATTACAATCAGTATCAAGAAAGTGAAATGCAGCTTGAAAAGACAATTGCTTCTTCAGAAAGTATGACAACTTATATTAAAAGTGAGATACAAAAAGAAGAAAAAGAACAAAGTGCATTAATGATTGATACAGACCTTATTGTGTCAGAAAATGTAATAGAGCTACAGAAAGAAAATGACAAACTTATTGAAAAAATCGGACATGAATATGACGATATAATAAAGGATTATAATAAAATAAGTAATGACTTAAATAGCACAAAACAAGAATTGTCAGCAGTTGTGGCAATGAGTAATTATTTTACAGAACAGTTAAAAAATATAAATGAAAAAGAAGCTGTTACAAAAAAAGATATTACTCGAATTGAGCAATTAAAAAAGATATATTTAATAAGTAATATAAAAGACCTTTTAGAAGTTATATATGACAATTATAAACAAACTGAGCGAAGTATTATAACTCTTGAAAGTGAAGAAAAAAGTCTTAATACATTTATTGAAAATGCTAAAAAAGGTGAGTATTCATTTGATGAGCCAATGATAAATAAATTAAGAACTTATCTTAATATGCACTATAAAGATTGTATTATTGGTGGGCATGAATGGGTAAGAAAGCTTGATGAGCCTACTAGAATAAAGCTTACAAGAAAAGTACCATTTATTGAATATGCTTTTATAGTAACTAAAGATTTTGAAAAAATCGGACATGATAAAGTGCTGTCAGACTTTTATCGAAGTGCATATATAGTTCCAATTGTAAGTGTTGATATTCTTAATACTGTAGATGAAGATATAAACAATGAAATAAATACAGCGCATATTGCATTTGCAGGCAAAGATTTATCATTTTTATATGATAAAAATAGATGTGAAGCACAGATAAAAACGGCTTATGAAGAACTAGAAGAAGTACAGTTAAAGCTTAAAAAGGCGAAAGATAATAAAAATGCTTTGTGGGACGATTATACATTTGTAACAAAACAAATAGCTATTAGTGATATATCAGATATTGAAAAATCAGAAGCTATAAATAATCGTATTAAGGAAAATGAAAAAAAGAAGCTTGAACTCGAAAAAAGGTGTGAGAGTTTTTTGGCAGTTCTTGAAAGCAATCAAATACAACAAAATGAGTTAAAATATAAAAAAGAAAAGCTTGATAAGAAAAGTGATTTAATAAAAAGTATTATATTACTCAACAGCTCTATATCAGAAAAGTATCAACGCCTTGAAGCAGAAAAAAATTTACAAAAAGATTGTAAAGAGAAGTTAAGACAGTTAAAAATTGATAAAGATAATCAGCATAAATTGATTGAAAGTAATAAAGTAGTTCTTGAAAATATTAAGGATAGTATAGCACATTTAGAGTCTGTCTGGGAAAATATGAGAAGTTATGAAGACCAGACAGATTATAACAGTAGAGAAGTTATAGATGTAGATAAATGTGATATAGATGAGCTTGAAAGTAAATATATAGCAATTAAAGCTGCGCTTGACGGAAAGAATACAGACCTTGCTGATAAAGAAGCACTTGCAAATCATTACAGACAGTCAATGAATAAATGTAAACATTCAATAGAGTACAGAGGAAGTTCTTTTGATGAGATACAAGAAATGTTTAACGCAGGAAATATATCTGTGTGTAGTGTTTCAGAACTTGAAAATATTAAAGTTAAGATTAAAGATGTTGAAAAAAAGATAAATGAAATTGATTTAGAATTAGATTCACAAAATGCTTTGATGAACCGTCTTGAAGGAAGTATTGCGCATGGAGTACGACAGATTGAAGAAAAATTTGGAGTGTTTGAAAAGTTTGCTTGCGATAACATTGACAGTTTTATAGCGCAGCATAAGGAATATATAAAAGAACTTGCCGAGAATATAACAAAGGCTGAAAAACAGCAAAAGGCAATAGAAAAAGAAATGCGTCACCTTATGGTTATTGAAAAAGACCTTGAAAGAATTGTAGAAGATATAGGAATGAGCATTGATATAAATATACAAAAATTAGACACAGATAATGTTTATAATAAAGACAATGTCTGTATAGATATTAGCGAATATGAAGCTGTACAAAAAGAGTTTAATAAATTGACAAAGCTTGAATTTAAAAAGCAAGATGAATTTAATAAAAATAAAACAGCATTAATTGAAAAGCTAGAAAAAATTGATGGAATTGAACTTGCACAAGAAATTAAGGTGTCAGTAAATCTTCCAAAAAATGAAAATGATACAATTGAACTTGTTGAAAGATTAAAAGAAACTAATACATTTATACAGCTTGAAAAAGAAAGAGTAGCTAAAGGTATTGAAGATATGGAAAAGATTAAGGCTAACTTTGAAAATCGTTGTATACAAATATGTAGCAATGTTAAAACAGAGCTTGATAGACTTTCTAAATTATCAGATATTACAATGGATAAAGAAGTTATATCAATTATAGGGCTTAATATTCCATATATAAAGGAAGAACTTTATAAACAAAAAATGTCAGAGTATATTGATGCAACAATACTTACAGCAGAAGGGCTTAAAGATACACAAGAAAGATTAAAATATATAAGAAGCCGTCTTGCATGGAAAAGATTGTTTTCTGTCATTGTTACAGATATGAATAGTATTAGAGTTAATCTTTATAAAAGAGAACGAATTAAAGATATGAGCCGTTATCTAAGATATGAGGAAGCAGTAGGTTCAACAGGACAGTCACAAGGAATATATATTCAATTTCTTATTGCAATTATTAATTATATTTCAAGTATTAATGCAGTAGGAGCTGACAGTAAAATATTAGGTAAAACTATCTTTATCGACAATCCTTTTGGTGCGGCAAAGGATATATATATATGGGAGCCTATCTTTAAACTTTTAAAGACTAATCATGTACAGCTTATTGTGCCAGCAAGAGGGGCTACACCTGCTATAACAGGCAGGTTTGATGTTAATTATATATTGGGTCAAAAGCTTGTAAGTAATAAGCAACAAACTGTTGTTATTGATTATTATAGTCAAGCAGATAATGAAGAACTTGAGTATACAAAAATGAACTATGAACAGACCACATTAAAGTTTTAAAAATAAAGTATTATTGTAGTAAACAACTCTTAAAATTAAATAAATCAATGTGAGTTGTGTTTACAATAAATGTTTGCTGTGATACACTAAAAATATATGCTCAGTGCATTTTTTAGTGTGATTTAAGACATTGAGGGGTATAAAATATCAGAAAAGGTGGCGCTAGTTTTGGATAAGTATGAATTTAATATAAAAGTAGACCAAATTAAAAAACTTGCTTCTAAAAAAGAGTATAAAGAAGCAGCAAAGATAGCTAGTTCAATGAATTGGCAGAAAGTAAAAGACTGGCCGACTCTGGCTACAATTATTAATGTACAAGAAGCGGCTGGCGATTTACTTGAAGCTAGGGATATGGCAATTCTTGCTTACAATCGTAATCTTGGTGGAAGAAAGCTTGTATATAAACTTACTGAGTTACTTATTAAGTTAGAAGATTTTGAAAATGCAGAAGAACTTTACGATGAATATGAAAGAATGGCACAGCATGATGTCAATAGATTTATATTGTATTATGAGTTAAGAAAAGCACAAAAGGCTTCTGACAATGAGCTTGTAGAAATACTTGAAGACTACCGAGAACATGAGATTGACGAGAAGTATATGTATGAGCTTGCAAAGTTATATTTTAATACAGGAAGAAGAGAAGAATGTATTAAAATATGTGATGACCTTGTATTGTGGTTTCACGATGGAATATATGTAGAAAATGCAATCAAGTTAAAACAAGAATATGGAGTGGCTCTTACAAATGCACAAAAGAGTATTCTTGAAAGTGCAGTAAAACGAAAGAATGATAAAGAAATAACAAAAGAAGAACTCTTTAAGCAGCAACAAGAGCTTGTAAGAATACAGCAAGACGATGTTGAAGAAGAATTAATGCGTGACGAACTTAAAGAAAATGAGTCACAAAGTGGAATAAAAGGATTTTTTAAGAAAGCTTTTTCAGGATTTCAAGATGAAAAAGAAAGTATCCTTAAAGATAGTGAAGAAGATAGTGATTATATAATTTCATTAGACAATAATGAGCAATCAACTAATGCTAAAGAAGATATTAGAAAAATCACGCAAGCAGTACAAGAAAAGAGTAATATAAGCGACAATATTGGTGAAGATGATAATATCAACAAGGCATCATTATCACTTCGTGATATGATAGAAAGTGCTAAAAAGCAAGTAGAAGAAAATTGTGCGCAGGTAAGTCGTGGAGTTGATATAGTAGATGTTTCACAAGATACTACAAATAATAAAAATAATAATATAGCTAGTAGTAATAACAACTCTTATAGTTCACATCAGATACAACAAGAGCTAGTAGCTAATCTTAATAAGTTTATGCAGGAAGATGAAAAAGAAGTTGAAGCTTTAAGGCCACAACCAGTTGCAGATGAAAATAAAGACACAAATTCAGATAACGACCAGATAGAAGGTCAGTTAAGTCTTGCTGATTGGGTGGAAACTGTTCGTGAAGAAAAGTATGGCAATCAACATACTAAAGAATTTTCTAAAGCAGAATTAGAAAGAATGCTTGATGAAAAAGAAGAAAAGAGTGCTGCATATGAAAAGCTTATAGAAGAACAGAAAGCTCGTGCAAAGGCAGAAGGTACTGACTTTGATGAAGTAAAGGCAATATACGATGCACAAGTAAAATTAATGATAAATGCGGCAAAGACAGACCTTGCAATAAGAACTGGAAAAGCGACAGCAAAACTTGAAGCACAAGCTGAGAAGATAAAAAATGAAAATGCACCACAAGATAATATCAATTATCAGAACATTTATAATCAATCAGGTGCAGGTAAATTTACAAGAATTAACAGTAATTCTTTTGATAATGTTGATGACCTTGATGAAGTTATAGAAGATGATAAGAAGCTACCACCTGAACTTGCAACTATATTTAAAAAATATAAAGAAATGCCAGGACTTGAAAGACAGCTTGCAATGCTTTTTGAAGCCTATGAAAAGGAAATGCAGATAAGTACTTCCGCATTTGGTAATATTATTATTTCTGGTAATTCAAGCTCAGATAAGACAGACCTTGCAAGAACAATAATAAGAGCAGTTAATTACCTTTATCCTGACAATCAGAAAAAGATTGCAAAAACGACGGGAGATAGTATTAATCACAGAGGGCTTGCAAAGGCTATGCACAAGTTAAAAGGAACAGCTCTTATTGTTGAAGGAGCGGGTGTTATACAGCCTAAGCGTATAAATGAAGTACTTGAATGTTTACAGCAAAATACTGAAAGAATGATAGTTATATTTGAAGACTCTGACGCAGAGATGAATGTACTTATTAACTTTAATCCTGAGCTTACAAGAACATTTAACCATAGAATTGTACTTAAACAGTATACAGTTAATGAACTTGTTGAGATGGCAAGAAAATATGCAAGGAAAAGACAATTTGAAGTTGATGATGATGCATTACTTGAGTTATATCTTAAGATTGACAAACTTCATTCAATGAACGATAATATTAAGCTAGATGATATAAAAGAGATAATTAATAAAGCAATCCAAAATTCTGAAAAGAGAGCTTCTAGAAAAATATTTGGAAGTCTTAAAAAGAAAAGAAGTGATGGTGGAAATGTAACATTTCTATCAGAAGCAGATTTCAAAGATTTATAAAATATATGAAAGGAAAAGCTATTTAGTTGTATATGATTAAATAGCAGGAAAAAGAACATGAAAAATATTGATGAGTTGTCAGTAAACGCAATAAGAGTGTTGTCAGCAGATGCAATTCAGAAGGCTAATTCAGGACACCCTGGACTTCCCCTTGGAGCAGCACCAATGGCATATGAATTGTGGGCTAATCACATGAACCACAATCCAAAAGACCCTGAATGGAAGAACAGAGACCGTTTTGTATTATCTGGTGGACATGGTTCAATGCTTTTATATTCATTATTACATCTTTTTGGATATGGCAATCTTAGTATTGATGATGTAAAGAATTTTAGACAGCTTAATTCACTTACACCAGGTCATCCTGAATATGGTCATACTGTTGGTATTGAAGCTACAACAGGACCTTTAGGACAAGGTATGGCTATGGCAGTAGGTATGGCTATGGCAGAAGCTCATCTTGCAAGTGTATTCAACAAAGATGGTTATGATATAGTTGACCATTACACTTATGTATTAGGTGGAGATGGTTGTATGATGGAAGGTATTTCTTCTGAAGCTTTCTCTCTTGCAGGCACACTTAAGCTTAATAAACTCATTGTATTATATGACTCTAACAATATATCAATCGAAGGAAGTACAGATATTGCATTTACAGAAAATGTAATAGAAAGAATGAATGCTTTCGGTTTCCAGACAATAGAAGTTGAAGATGGCAATGACCTTACAGCAATTGGTAAGGCTATTGAAGAAGCTAAGGCAGATAAGGATAGACCATCATTTATTAAGATTAATACTCTTATAGGTTATGGTTGTCCAGCTAAACAAGGTAAGGCAAGCGCACATGGTGAACCTCTTGGTGTTGACAATGTTACAGCACTTAAAGAAAATATTAACTGGCCATGTAAAGAAGCATTTGAAGTTCCACAGAAAGTATATGATAACTATAAAGCAATCGCAGATAAGCTTGCTACAGTTGAAGATAGTTGGAATGAATTATTTGACAAGTACGCAAAAGAATATCCTGATATGAAGGAAAAGTGGGATAACTATTACAATGGCTATGATATGTCAGAACTTTTCGACTCAGAAGAGTACTGGGCTAAGTCTGAAAAAGACGAAGCTACAAGAAGTACATCAGGTACAATCTTAAATCAGATTAAAAAGTTTATGCCTAACTTAATTGGTGGTTCTGCTGACCTTGCACCATCTAATAAGACTAATATGAAAGATGCAGGAGATTTTTCTAAGGATAATTATGGCGGCTCTAATCTTCACTTTGGTGTAAGAGAACAGGCCATGGCAGCAATTGTAAATGGTATTGCATTACATGGTGGTTTAAGACCATTTGCAGCTACTTTCTTTGTATTTAGTGATTACACTAAGCCAATGGCAAGACTTACAGCACTTATGAAGTTACCAGTTGTATATATATTTACACATGACAGTATTGGCGTAGGTGAAGATGGTCCAACACATGAACCAATTGAACAGCTTGCAGCTTTCCGTTCACTTCCTAACTTCTGTGTATACAGACCTTGTGACAGAACAGAAACAGCAGCAGCATGGATGCACGCTATTCAGTCAAAAGACGAGCCAACAGCGCTTGTTCTTACAAGACAGAACTTAAAGCAACAGGCAGGTTCTTCTAAGGAAGCACTTAAGGGGGGTTATATCTTAGAAGATTCTACAAAGGCTGAACCAGATGCTATTATTATTGCAAGTGGTTCAGAAGTAGCACTTGCAACTGGCGCAAGAGAAGAACTCTTAAAAGAAGGAATTGATGTAAGAGTCGTAAGTATGCCTAGTATGGACGAATTTGAAAAGCAGTCAGAAGAATACAAGCAGTCAGTTCTTCCTAATAGCTGTAGAAAGAGAGTTGCTGTAGAAGCTCTTTCTGACTTTGGTTGGTATAGATATGTTGGTCTTGACGGTAAGGTTGTAGGAATGACAGGCTTTGGAGCTTCAGGTCCAGCAGGACAGCTTTTTGAGAAGTTTGGATTTAATGTAGAAAATGTAGTTAATACAGTTAAGAGTGTATTATAATTTAATATTTTAAAGATAGAAAATAGTATTGAATTTTATAGCTGATGGATAAAGGCTAAGTAGTTCTAAGATGTGCTAGTGTAGGCATTAAAGCCAAACGTGACCGCAACCAATGCGACATCGTGTCGCTGATTGCTTGACCGCACGTCCATGTGCGGTCATCATTGATGATAGAAGCACATCTAAGAACTACTAAGTCTTTACCATATACTATAAAATCCAATATTATTTTCTATATATACTATATTAAATGACACCTCATTATATTTGTATGCCCTTATCGAACAAGTATGTTTGCTTAGGTCACACAAATATAACAAGGTGTCCTTTTTAATAGTGCATTTAGTTTATATACTACGGATATCTTAGGGTAGGTTGTTGAGAAAAGAAATGCAAAATATAATGGGACATAAATTTTAAAGTTGTTTCATATTATGCTTATGTGGTGATACATTTGACTACTTTCCACAGCAGGCTATGGAGTTTTTCGCTAGTTATTTATAACAAGTTGAGAATGTACTTGTACAGTAGGGACAAGCTTTTTGGATAAACGGGAATGGTATGTGTGTTGTAGCTATTTAACGGAGTGGGTTGCAAATGTGATTGTGATTATTAGTGTAGCTTTGGTAAATTATTTTTGTTTATGTAATGTATTTTTTGTGTATTTTGTAAAATTAATATATTATTTACTTGATTATTGATAATCATTTGGTTATAATACATATAAAGATTGTCGTGAATTTAACAAAGTTTACCGAATATACTAATATTGTGGCAGATTATTACTAGCGAAGATGCACGATAACAAATATTTTTATATAACGGAGGGTATATATTATGATGCGTTTTACATTACCAAGAGATCTTTATCATGGAAAGGGTTCATTAGAAGCACTTAAAGGACTTACAGGAAAGAAGGCTATCATCTGTGTAGGTGGTGGTTCAATGAAGAGAAATGGTTTCCTTCAAAGAGCAGAAGATTATCTTAAGGAAGCTGGAATGGAAGTTAAGCTTTTTGAAGGTATTGAGTCAGACCCATCAGTAGAAACAGTAATGAAGGGTGCTAAGGTTATGGAAGAATTTGAGCCAGACTGGATAGTTGCTATTGGTGGTGGTTCACCTATTGATGCGGCTAAGGCTATGTGGATTAAGTATGAATATCCAGATATCGAATTTGAAGATATGATTAAGGTATTTGGTCTTCCGAAGCTTAGACAGAAAGCTCATTTCTGTGCAGTTTCTTCTACATCAGGAACAGCTACAGAAGTAACAGCATTCTCAGTTATTACAGATTATAAGAAGGGTATTAAGTATCCTTTAGCTGATGGCACGTCTGTTGATATGGAAGTCGTATTCATCGCTGTCGATGATGATAGATCTGCTGAAAAGCTTCGTTCGTTGGAAGTGACCTCTGCTCATTTGAACGAAGCATCTGAACTTACAGAAGGTACCTTTCAGCTTATCAAGACACGCTTTAAGCGTTATCCTGCTAAGAAAGATGGCGGCCCAGTCAGACCATTCATTATACTTGACTACAACGCCGTAAGTACTGAGCACTGGTTATATCGCCTTGCAGAGGAAGACAAACCAGAAGGACATAGTTTCTATCGTCAACCTCCAGCTATGCTTAAGGTAGACGGGAAGTATGTTCTTAATCCTGAAGCAGAGAACCTTGCTAACCTTGATGAAGGTTACTATGAAACCATGTGTATGGGTGCAGACGAAGATTTTATCAACGTCAACGTGCTTAACAACTATGGTGAAGTAAAACGAGGTAAACCTGTTTATAAGGATTACAGTGATCTTGAGCACCATGTTGATGAAGAGATGGTTCCTCTTCGTGGTGTGCCTGTTGTAATTGGGATGGATCAAGGGTTGACTCCTTCTGCTGCTTTCACACAGCAAGCCCCTGATGGTACAGTTATTGTGTTTGATGAGATCTGCACAGACAACTGTTCTCTCAAAGAGTTCTGTGAAGAACATCTTTGGCCTAAGATCACATCTAAGTATCCTTGGATTGTAAATAACTTTAGAGTTGTGTGTGACCCTGCTACTTCACAGCGGTCAATGAACGATGCTAAGTCTGGTATGGAGATACTAAAAGAATGTAATCTTCCTGCTAAGTTAGCTAAAACAAACAACTGGACTCCTCGATTTGAAGCCGTTGCACAGTTCCTTCGGTTAAAGGGCAGATTCAAGCTTGGGCCTCAATGTATAGCCTTAAGAAAAGGCTTCGTATCAGAATATAAATATGCTGAATCTAAAACTGTTAATGGTGTTCTCTACAAAGCATCTCCTGTCAAGAACGAGTTCTCTCACGTTCATGACGCCTTGCAGTACGCAATGATGGAGTATGTGCATAAGCGAGAGAAGAAGTTTTTGTTTAACACACAACGTAAATATCGTGCTGCTAGCCAGATTGGAGGCTACTAAAAATCATGACTGAAAAAGATTTTTTCGGTTCTGGAACTGTAATCGACTCTGCCGAAGACAAAGATGTACAGGACTTTCTCTCGGAAGTTTCTGACAAGATGCAGGTAGATGAAGATTCCGGTGCAGAAGATACCGAAGGCGCGTCTGAAACGCCCCAAGGTCTGGCTGCATTTGTTCGTGAAGCGTTTGACCGATCGGACAGTGCACGTAAGACTATTGAAGAGAAGTGGTTGAATGCCCTTCGTCAGTACAAAGGTATCTACTCTCCTGAAGTTCTTGAACGTATGGATCCTCTACGTAGTAAAGCTTTTGTTCGTATGACAAGAACTAAGGTCAAGACTGTTGACAGTCGTTTGTCTGACCTGCTGTTCCCTGCGAATGGAGATAAGAACTGGGGTATTGAGCCTACGCCACTGCCACAGTTCAGCAAGAAGAAAGAGGCTGCTATCCTTGAAGTTGTTTCTCAGGATCAAGGTAAGCAGATTAGCCCTGAAGAACTCTATGTTCTTATGCAGGATGAAGCTAAGAATCAAGCTGGCAAGATGTCTAAGGTTATCGAAGACCAGCTTGCTGAGTTGAAGTACCGTGAGATTATGCGAGATGTTATGCATTCTGGTAATCTGTATGGTACTGGTATTCTTAAAGGGCCTCTTGTTTCTATCTCTGAAAACCGTCAGTACTATAAGAAGGAAAAGAATGGAGATAAAGAGAAGTGGATACTCTGTGATTATGACTCCATCACGCCCTTCATCGAAAACGTCCGCATATGGGATATCTACCCGGACATGGAAGCTACTTGCCCCTCCGAATGTAGATACATCATTCAACGACGGAAGATGGATAAGCACGATGTCATCGGTCTCGGAAAGAGATCAGACTTCAATGGGGATGTAATCTCTACTTATGTTGCTGAGAATCCTGAAGGTGATTATCAGAAGAAAGACTTTGAGAACCAACTTACCTCTATGGGTGATGTAATTGACAGCGGTGTTGCTGATGCTGCTCACTCTAAGAAGTATGAAGTGTTTGAGTTCTGGGGGTTTGTAGATGCTGATGATCTGAATCAGGTGGGTGTTGAGATTCCTGAACGTATGCAAGGTCAGGTAGAACTGGCTGCAAACATTTGGGTACTTGGTGACCACGTTATTAAAGCGTCTCTCATGCCTATGGAAGGCGTTAAGTGGCCTTACTTCTTCTACTATTATGACAAAGACGAAACTTCTATCTTTGGTGAAGGTATTCCGTCTATCATGTCTGATGTTCAGGAGCTGATTAATAGTGCGTTCAGAGCTATGCTAGACAACGCTGCTATCTCTGCTGGCCCTCAGATTGAAGTAAACCTTGACCTTATGTCGGAAGACGAAGATCCTCGTGATGTCTATCCGTTTAAGGTATGGATGCGTACAGGTGAAGGAGCTGATGCTGCCAATCCTGCTATCCGTGTCTTCCAGCTTCCCAGTTATACTACTGAATTTGAACGGATGATTGAACTCTTCCGCAGCTATGGGGATGAAGTTACTTCTATTCCTCGTCAGATGTGGGGAGAACCTTCTGGTGCTGCTGGTCGTACTGCTTCTGGCCTGTCTATGTTGATGGGTTCTGCAAACATTACGATCAAAGATCAGGTTAAGAACTTTGATGATGGCATCACTAAGCCGTTTATTTCTGCTATGTATCACTGGAACATGAAGTTCAATAGTGACTCTGACATTAAGGGTGACTATGCTGTTCAAG
Organism: uncultured Eubacterium sp.; assembly: GCA_900551945.1. Taxonomy (GTDB): domain Bacteria; phylum Bacillota; class Clostridia; order Lachnospirales; family Lachnospiraceae; genus Lachnospira. Next base: position 62,497 of record URYE01000004.1, read on the forward strand.
CTCGTGGTACTTCGTCTCTCATCGCTAAGGAAATCAGAGCACAGAGTCTGATTAACTTTGCACAGATCACTAACAATCAGGTTGACCTTGGTACTGTTAAGCGTCCGAACATTATCCGTTCGATTGCTGATGCCCTTGATCTTTCTGATGACAACTTGGTGTACTCTGATAAGGAGATTGAAGTTCAGAAGCAGCAAGAACAGAAGCAAGCTCAGGAAGAACGTCAGTGGATGACCGATATGGTTGAGACTGCACGGTCTGAAGGTGTTAGCCCTGCGGCTTTGATTGACAGTCTGAGACAGCTTCGTGAAGATATGTCTTTGATTAGTCAGCCTGAACAAGCGTATCCTCAGAGTTAATATGATTGATACACCACTTAACGGTAGGCGTGTGAGCTTGGAGAAATCCTTCAGGCTCACGGCCAACGCCGACCTACAAAAAAATATAGTTGCTTACCTGAAGGTTCTTAGAAGCCAACGGTATAGTAAGTTACTAAGTCCTGATAATACAGATAACGTAGACCGACTTATCGGTGAACTACGTATGGTACAAAAGCTCTTGGATGTACTGGAACTTGGGAGCGAGCCCCTTTCGGATAACTTGCTCATGAGCCAAGCCAGTTAGGACTTAGGGTATTAACCCTCCCTAACTTAGTTATAAAAATATGAACGATCAGAACAACAAAGATTTCAATGAAGCCTTCGACGAACTTGCGAAGTCTTACGAAGATCCCTCTAAGGCAGAGCCCTCGTTTGATGATTTCCTGAGTGAGCCTGAAGATCCTTCCGAAGAAGAAAACGTCGTGAGCCAGAATGATGACGACGAAGTTCAGCCTGCAGAAGAACTGGAGCAAGAACAAGAAGCTCCTGTTCAGAATGAACAACAGACCACTGAGCTTCCTCTGAATTATAAAGAGCTTTATGAAAAGGCAAAGCGTGACGCTGAAGCACAGAATGCTCTGTGGGCTAGCAGACTCACAGACCTGTCTCATAAGTATCAGGAACTCAAAGAGACAAAGAATACGCCTGCACAGACTAAGGAAGATTCAGATGAACTTCCGGATAATGTGAAGGAACTCTTTGAGATTCATCCTGAAATTGCTAATGCAGTGAAAACGCTTGTTGACACTAAGGTGTCTGCTGTTAAGAAGAATGTTGAGACTGAGCTTAAGACTCGGGTTGAACCTATTCAACAGCAGATCTTCCAGTCCGAAGCGGATAAACATTTCAGTACTATCCGTGCTGCCCACCCCGATATCAGTGCGATATTGGACAGTGGTGATCTCTTTACTTGGATTAACTCTCTGCCTCCTGTGATGCAGAACGGTGCTAAGTATGTGTATCAGTATGGTACAGCACAGGAAGTTATTTCTCTTCTGGACGATTACAAGTCTGCTCGTGGCGTTAACAAGCCACAGATGACTAGGGCTTCTTCTCCTCGGGTGCAGACAAACCCTGCATCTGAGACTGAAGATATTGTTAAACAAGTGCTCGCTGCTATGGCAGTTCGTACTGGCAAGGAACCTATTGATATAAGCAATAAGCCTAAAGCCAAGCCTCGTGAGAAGTCTTTTGATGAACTTGCTCGTGAGTATGAACGTAGCAGAAGGACGCGCTAAACTCGTTTTTGAAATTAGGAATTATATCTAATGGCTACTCCGAATACTATCATACATACTGGTGCTACCA
>URYE01000005.1 GCA_900551945.1 uncultured Eubacterium sp.
AAAAATTGTACATATACCTACAAGTTCCAATTGTTTTATTAATCTTTGTCTTTTGTTCTGGCATTGGATTAATCTCTGTCTTGTAGCTCTTTAACAATCTGCTCACCTCCCTTTATCTGATTTTTATATTTTCTTAAACCATATAATCTACAAGAAAATACATATAACATCAATATAATATCTTGAAATAATTTTTCGTTTGTATTCCTTATAAACTGTAAATATTGGTCATAAGTATAATATCTTCTATCAGTTGGAGTGCAATTTGCTTTTAATACACCATGTCTATCCCATCTTTATAATTTTTTAACAGACACACCTAATAATTTAGCAAAACTTTTTGATTTATATTTAGATCATTAACAATTCCTCCATATGAAATTTTTTCTCTATGTTTGTATTTTTGATTAACATACTGCGTTTTCCGCATAAAAGATTCCAATACCCCTGTCAGAAATTATATCGGAAAATAAGCCAAAAAATTAACCCATTTCCGTCTTGAGTTTTGACTTTTCGCATTTCCTATAACGCAAGAAATTGCGTAAAATATCGATAATACTACAAAATATTAGAAATGATTATTTACTAAAGCAACAAGTCAAATTTCGTGTTCGCACAAGACCTTGATAACTGGCGCATTAACGAAAATTTATGCAAGATATAAAATTATTTACTAATTAAATATATATAATTTTCTTATTACGCCAGTTTTCTAGTTAATTTTTCAGAAGATTTTTAAGACTATTAACATCTATAGATGCTACTGATTCTTTATTGGAATCTTGTATCTGTAAGTAAACTTCTTTTCTATATATAGGAACTGACTTAGGAGCAGATATACCTAACTTAACCTGGTCACCTTTAATATCAATTACTTTTATTTCTATATTATCATTAATTACTATTGCTTCATCTTTTCTTCTTGATAATGCAAGCACTCTACTCACCGTCCTTTCCTGACTGCGCCTTTAGATAGTCATAGATTGGATATTTTACTAGATACTCTTCATTATCTACAATTAACTGCACTCCTTTTAATGTTTCAGAATCAATTACAATAGGCGCTTTAAGATTACAAGTCATCTTAGTTATATCTGTTGGAACTGTAATTGTAACAAATATTAATAAGTCTTCATCTTTAATATTATCCCCAAGACAACTCAATAACTCACCATCTACAACTGGGTCATAATCTGGTCTTACATATGCTGGTTTAAGAATCGGAAGAGCTAATGTAGGCTCGTCCATAGATTGTAACCACATAATTGCAGAATCTGACTTTTCTTTTGAATCGGCATCGTATATAAGTGTATATTTTTTATAATCTTCAAACCCTATTATTCCATTGTCAAATGTAATAATCTTATCTTCTGATATATCTATAATTCCAAAATTTTTAGTATTAACCCTCATTACACCCATACCTTTCTAAGTAAATATTATCTAATAAAATCAAGTAATGTCTGTTGTACTACTTTACTTGCTGCTGACAATGAAGCATTGTATACAAGCTCTGCTGAAGAATATCCTATTACAACCTCTTCAAGGTCGATATCTTCATTATTAGACTTTAATGACTTAAAGTTAGTCTTTTGCTCTGTAACTCGGCTCTTTGTAAGTGTAAGTCTTGTTTCTCTGTTACCTACATCTGCTTTTGCCACTGAATTTTTCTGCTGATATGACTTCATCTGCTTAATACCATTTTCAAAAGAATCTGTCATATTTTGCTTTGCAATGTCATACTGCTTATTAAGTCCTTCAAGCATAGAGTTTAATGTGCTTTGTGAAGTCTCATCTCTATATCTTTCTTCTTCCATCATTGACTTAACCTGTGTTATCTGAGCTTCAATATCAAGTACATCATTAACTGATTTTACTAATCCATCAATATCTCTTCCAAGATAAATATCAAATGCTTCATCTGCTTGTGTATTAATCTTTAACTTTTGAGAATAGTTAATATTATACTCTATAGCCTCATCATTTTTTTCGTATTCAATGCCTGTATTATTGTCAATACAGTTAAAATACATTGTAGGATTAAGGTCACCCTTTTCAAAGTTATCCTTTGTATATGTAATTGAAAATTCATTACTTGTATAAACATTAGAATATATATCTTTTCCTAGAAGAATTTCTCCTGTTGAACCATTAAATATTATTTCATTATCTTCAGGTATAGCATTATCATCAGCGGTCATTCCAAGCTTTACTTCTGCCCCTGTAGAATCATTAAATGTAAACTTACCATCTTCGCCTGCTTGAACCGTTGTTGTACCAGCTACAATAGGATCTCCATTTTCATCAAGTACAGCATCTCCATTTGCGTCAAGCTGATAAGTTGTTATTTGCGCTGATGTACCATCTTCTGATACACTAATATCGGTATTATTGTAAGTCATTTTAAACCCAGCTTCATTAACATCTCTATAAGCTGTTCTTATTGTATGCACTGTTTGTTCATTAGGTGTTATAATATTGCCGTTAGCATCTTTATGAAGATTAAGATTCATAATATCATCATTACTATATGAATTAGTATATGCTTTCTTAGTTGTAAGATAACTTCTATCAAAATCTTGTGTTATTGTGTAATTTTCGCCTTTTGCAGTATCATTGGACTGATATGTAAGTGGCGTATCTGTCTTATATCCTGTAAATACATATCTTCCTGCATATTCAACATCACCCTCAGCATAAAAGGCATCTTTTAACTTATTTAGTGTTTCTGCTATTGTCTGTCGCTGTTCTGAAGAATATGAGTCTGTTGCACCTTGTGTACAGTATCCATATAATTGTGTAATAATTGAATTGCCTTCATCTAATGCTCCTTCTGTTATATCAAGCCAAGAACTTGCATCAGGGATATTTTTATCAAGATACATTGATACCTGATTAAGACTTGACCTTAAACGAAGTGCTCTAATTGCTATAACAGGGTCTTCTGATGGTCTATTTATCTTTTTTTGTGTTGACATCTGTGTATTATATTTATTTAACAACAGCTTATTAGTCTGAATATCTGCCATATTAGTATTAATCATCATCTGACTAGTAATTCTCATGTTTTACACCTGCCAATTAACTTTGGCTTCCCTTTCCATAATATTTTATATATTTTTACACACCTGTTTCATTAATGAGTTTATCATATAACTCTAACATAACTGACATCATTTTAGAATTAAGATTATAGGCTTGCTGATACTTCATAAGGTTCATGGCTTCTTCTTCTGTATCTACACCCATTACTGACAATCTCTGATTATCAATTGTCTTTTTAAGACTTTGATAATTAATTTGCATATTAGTTGCTTTGCTTGAATCTATAGATACGTCACTGACAATACTTTCAAGGAAATATGCTCCTGTACCACCTGAAAATATCTTAGCACTTTGAAGTGCGCTTAACGCATCCATTAATGTTGAGTCAGACTCACCAGAAGTTGCTTCACTTCTTATTGGTAATTTAGAATTACTCTTTAATATATTACTATTTACACATATATTTTGCGCATTCATAACTCCAGTTCCTGCTGCCTTAAAAAGAGCTTCTCCCTGCTGCCCATCTGCGGTATATCCTGACATAGTAATTTTATTAACTGCATCTGAGAATATCTGAACAAACTTATTAATCTGTGACATATAATATGGTACACCCTTATAGTCAACATTACTTCCTTCTTTTGTAACAGTTTCTAAAATTCTATTTCCATCACTATCTGTAATTTCATTGCCATTTTCATCAACAGCTACTTGTTCATATGCTCCATTACAGCCATCTCTAATATCAACAAGTCCTTTTAGTGTGCCACCAAGCGAACTACTGTATATATTAAAATCTTCACCCATTTCCCAATTTATATCATAAAGTCCATTAGCATCTGAAGCATTTCGTTTATCATCATCATCTCTTGCTGTCACTTTAAGAGAACGATACTCATAAGAAGTAACTAATGCCTGACCATTTATATATACGTTATATTCCGTGAGTCCATTTCCTATACTTGTTTCTGTTACTGATGTATTTACTATCTTTGAAAGATTATCAACAAGCACATTTCTTTGGTCTCTTAAATCATTAGCATTACCATAACATGCTTCAATATGATTAATCTGCTTATTAAGTGCTGCAATATTTTGTGCTATTGTATTAATATCATCTACTTGTGATTTTATTTCACTATTAATATCCTTTTGTACATTTTGAAGATTTGTATACAATGTATTAAAATACTCTGCAAGGCTTGATGCTTTGTTAATTAACGCATTCTTAGATGTTTCATCACCTGGTGTTAATGTAAGCTGATTAACTGCTTCAAAAAAGTCTTTATATTCTGTACAATATCCATCAAGTGAAAATTCATTAAGATAATCTTCTATCTGTGTCATATAATTGTATTTATTAGTATATTCTCCATAATATGCTTCATTACTACGATACTTATCATCATAATAAGCATCTCTTAATTGATTAATTTCTGTAACATCAACACCTGCACCAAGTGTTCCATATCTTGCATGTGTTCTTATTGCATCGTTAGCTTTTACTGTAACTGTCTGCCTTGAATATCCTGTCGTATTAATATTTGCTATATTATGAGCTGTAACATTTACAGATGTTGATGCTGCTTGAAGTCCTGTATAGGCTATTGTAAGTCCAAAAAATGTAGATGCCATAGGTTATCCTTTCTTAATACTTAATTTTTAATAACTACGAACTAATTCATTATGTATATTGTATCCATCTAACAATCATCAAGCAAATATTTACAATAGATGCTATATACTTACCTGATATTGTTACATCATCAACCGCCAAGCGCATTGATAGTTCTATCCATAACTTCATCAATAATATTAATATATCTTGAAGCTGCATTATAGGCTTGCTGATACTTTATCATCTTTTCAAGTTCTTCATCCGAAGCTACACCTGATACCTGTAATCTTTGGTCATCATAACCTGTAACCATTTTATCTTGATTACTTGTATAATTGTCAAGCACTTGACCTATCATTGCAAATTCACCTACAAAATCACTGTAAAAATCTTCATAATTTGTCTTTGCATAAGCTTCTGGATTAAGGGTAGCAAACTTCTTATCCCATAAATCAACAAGCTCTTGTGTCTTTGAAAAATCTTCTTTACCTTGCTTTGTTGATAATGGAATTTTATCAATATTTTGAGAAGCAGTTGGATTAACAGATATGTTTCCAAGTGTATATAAAGACAAATCTCCTCTTTTATTTATATTATTTCTAAGATAAATATTATTTCCATTTGCATCTGTTGTCTTTACATATCTTTCTGTTTCACTTCTTGAAAATAATTCACACCCTACTGTCTTATCATCATCCATACCATAAGATGTCTTATTCATATCAAGATACGCATAAGTATATTTATCAACTGGTTCTTCTTGCTGACCATTAACATCAACATATAACTTTTCACTTGAGTCATATCTATATATTGCATCTGTGCCTTGACCTGATACAAGTATACCATCTACCTGTTTACCTTGATGATTATATAATACTGAATGTGTAGAACTATTATATTGATAATTTACGGCTGTAAGTTCATTTCCCTCACTGTCATAAAGTGCATTTGTTGTTTCTTGTGTTATCTCTGGGCAAAGTACATTATTAATATCTTCAACCATACCATTTACAAGCTTATCAAGTCCTGCCATTGCACTTAATATTGCAGAAGGCTCTATATACTTATCATAATAATCTTGCTTAGTCTGATAATCTCGCATTGCTTGATTGTAAGCTGCTTCTCCTGCTGGTGTATTAACATCATAATCTGCTGCATTAGGCTTTATTGGAACATCTGTATAATTAGCTTCCCCATTACCTCTTGCAATTATTACCCCCTTAAGCTTACCTGAATCCGTATCATTATAATTATTTGCCTTAGATAAATCCTGACTAAATACATCAACATTATCATATGCCGGCCAAATCGGTACTAATAATCCTCTTTCACTACTTATTCTTGTTGAAATATGATTTACAAGCCCTTCTGTAACAAATGGTGTTCCTTCTGCATTAACTACTAACTTTCCCTCACTTGTATAATAATAATCAACTTTAATGTATTCACTTAACTCATCAAGAGCATTATCCCTTTGGTCTTTTAAATCGTTGGCACTTTCAACACCAGCACCTTCTATATCCATAATTTTTTCATTAAGTTCTTGTATCTGGTCACCCAATGAATTAATCTTATCAACTAAGGTTCTTACTTGTGTATTAAGTGTTGTCTGATAGCTATTAAGCTGTTGATATATAGTATTTGACCTTGTCATAAATGCAGTCGCCTGCTGTATTACAGAAGTTCTTGCTGTTGTACTTGTAGGATTTTTGTTAAGCTCATTAATGGCTTCCTTAAGATTTTTCATACAATCTTGATATGTAACACCTTGAAGTTCACCAAATAATTCTTCTACTTCTTCTACTGCCTCTGACTGACTTTTATAGAAACTTAAACGTCCATTTGATGAACGATATGCTTCATCTACGAATTCATTTCTTACTCGCCTTATATCTTCTATTTTAACACCAAGACCATATTGTCCTGATATTGAACTGCCGCCTACTGGAAGATATATCGCAGTTCCAAAGCTTGTCTGTTGTCTTGTGTATCCTGTTGAATTAACATTTGATAAATTATGTGCTGTTGTATTAAGGGCGGTCTGTGCTGATTGCAGTCCGCTTACACCTATGTACAAGCTGCCCATTCCATTAGCCATTATTACTCCTTATCTGCCTGGTATGCTCGTCCGTAAGCCCGGCAATCTTCACATCCTTTGAAGATTTTTTATTATTTAGAAATTATATTAATTATTGTTTTGCATCAAAACGTCCTGTTGTTGATGCGCCTGTCTGGTTATATAAACCGTGGTCATAGTTATTTGTCTGTGGACCTGATATTAAACTCTTTGCCAAATTCATCTCAAATTCAATCATATCCATTGACTCCTTAAGAAGCACCTTATTATTCTCATTAATTTTAATAAGAGTATCTACGGTTTTTTTAAGCTTCATATGCACCTGTGACAGCGCATCATGTTCTTTAGGTCTTTTTCTTAAAATTCCTATTATATCATGAACCTTAATTCCTTCTGGTGATAAATTAAGGACTTTGCATATATCATTGACATTATTCTGTCTTTGCTTTTCAAGTTTATCAAGCACATCAATATGAGCTTGTTCTCTCACTAAGATATCTTGAAGCTTAGCAGTATCATTACTTACTATTGCTTCTGTCTTTTCTTTTGATATATCTATCATCTTCTCATATTCTGTATTCTGGGAATTAAGAACATCTATAAGTGTATCAATTAAGCTAGCCATCTACATCTACACCTCCACATTAAAATGTAAATGTTGACTTATCATTCATAAGCTTATCAACAATCTGACTGGCGCTTATATTGTATGTGCCTGCTGCCATCATTGCCTTAATATGTGCGACTTTATCTTCTCTTATGTCAGATGCTTTATCAACTGCTGACTTTGCTGTTTGATAAGTTCTTGCTGTTTCTGAAATCTCAATCTTATCACTTGTATCTTTAACACTCTTACTTCTGTTCACTGTAGATGTTTTGTTAGTCTGATAAATCTGACTTACTGCATTATAAGCATCAATACGCATGCCAACCGCCTCACTTTCTGATTTTTCTAATGTTTTATGTAAAATGTATCGGTATATTTTTTTATTTTCTTAACCTATCGTTATAAATAAGTAGCGCACCTAGCTTGCTATAAAAACTCCCCTGTAAGTTTTTTAACTTATTGCAATAATCACCTTTGTTCGCACAAATAAAAAATACCAGCTTATTATATATTATCTTTTAACATATAATAAGCCAGTATGTATTTTTAACTAATTTCTTTAATACTACAAAATATAATAATAACTTATTATATTAAGTATCAAGAAATCTCATTTTTTCTTTTTCTCTTTTTTCTTCTTCCTTTGGTGCTTTGGCAGGTTTTTTACTTATTGCATTGCTAAACTCATTAGACATAGTACTCTTACAACTATCACAAAATCTTCCTGACTTTATCATTTTTCCACATTTTTCACAAGCTATTCCTATTGGAGAGTCAGCAGCAAAATAAAGTCTTTCTTCTCTTACCCACTTTTCAATCTGCTTAACACTTACTTCACAATCTGATGATACCTGAGATATAGTTGCTGTTCCATTTTCATTAATATATTCTTTAACTTCTTCAAACTTATCTTCCATCTTTCTTACACAATCAGGACACAATCCTCTATAAGGTCCACCAATATAATTATATAATTTTCCACACATTCTGCAATTTCTAACATCCATAACTGCACGCCCTTTCCTTGTCCTTAAAATATTGATGATGATACTTGTATACTATTAAATGTATATTTCTAACTTGCTTTATACATTTAAAAGCCATCACCTATACATAAGCATACAAAGTACACTTGTTCCACACCATTACTTTTTAACACCTTTGAACATTCATCAATCGTAGAACCTGTTGTATAAATATCATCAACTATTAAAACTTTCTTATATTTTACTATATTTTCACCAATTATAAAAGCATTTTTCAGATTTTTTAATCGTTCTTTGTCATTTAATTCTTTCATAGGTGTTGTTTTTCTATTTCTAATAAGAATTTTATCATCTGTTGGTATATTTGTTAGGCGTGATAACTGCTCTGAAATAAGCTGTGCTTGATTAAAGCCCCTTATTTTATACTTTGATTTATGGAGTGGTACGGGTATTATAATATCAGGTTGCCACATATTAAAGGCTTGATAACAATTCCTATATATTTCTTTTGCGTAAAATGTAGCATACTCTCTTTTATTTTTATATTTATATTGATATATTGACTGCTTAATTCCATCCGTATACTTATATACAGCAATCCCCTGCTCAAATATATGATTTATTTTTTTACAGTCATAACAATATTGCAAATTTTCATCTCTTATTTCTTTACCACACTTAAGACATCTACACTTTCCTATATACACAAGTTGACGTTTACAATACTTATGTATGTAAATCCTTTTTCCACTATCAAACCCCAATGTGTTCTGACACACAGGGCATGATGGTGGATATACCATGTCTAATACTAATTTCACCAATTCATTTTCTTTTATAGAATTTTTAAAATTATCTACATTATTATTACTACTTATAACTATATATTCCTTTCTACCATTTATAATACATTGCCAATAAGCCCACTTAATCGTATTGACACCTATAAAAACTACTCATCACTTAAAGGCAAAAAGCTTCTAAAATACACAAGTTTCTATTTAATATGTTTAATATTTAAGTTGCACCTAACAAATCAGACCGTCTTTCACAACCTAAACACATTGTATCTATTGATATATATTTTGAGATAATATCTGCTTTATTCTAATATCTAATGACGAATATCTTTTCTGCTCAGAATTATTATCTGCCATTTGATGAAAATAATCTTCTATTCCAACCATACATACACATTTTTTAGCTCTTGTAACTGCTGTATATAAAAGGTTTTTTGTCATAAGCATACGAGGTCCTGTAAACATTGGAATTATAACTGCGGGATATTCACTTCCTTGTGATTTATGAATAGTTATTGCATAAGCTAACTCTAATTCATCAAGCTGCTTAAATTCATATGATACATATTTTTCATCTTCAAATTTAACAATTACACGTTCTGCAAATGTATTAATTTCTACAATAACACCTGTATCACCATTATAAATTCCTGCTCCACTTTCATAAGTAACGCCATACTTACTTTTCTTTTCCCACTCCATTTGATAGTTATTCTTTATCTGCATAACCTTATCACCTTCACGGAATATAGTATCAGCAAATACTTTTTCCATTTTAGTCGCATCTTGTGGGTTAAGATATTCCTGCATTATTCTGTTAAGTCTTTCTACACCAACAGCCGACTTCCTGCTTGGTGTCAATATTTGAATTTCGTTTATATCAGCTTTAACATAATCTGGAAGCTTTGACTTTATAAGTGTACATATAGCTCCAATTATTGCGTCAGCACTATTTCTTCTTACAAATAAAAAGTCTTTGCTATACTTATTAAGTACGACCTTTTCTCCTTTGTTAATCTTATGAGCATTTGTTACGATTTCACTCTCTGCTGCTTGTCTAAATATCTTTTCCAGCTTTACTACTGGTATACAATCTGAATTTATAATATCCTTAAGCACATTTCCAGGGCCAACACTTGGAAGCTGGTCAACATCACCCACAAGTATCAACTTTGTTCCAATAGCCACAGCTTTAAGAAGTGAATTCATAATATTTATATCTACCATTGACATTTCATCAACAATAATTACATCTGCTTCAAGTGGATTACTCTCATCTCTTTCAAAATGTATCCCTGTTGATATCTTATCACTATCTTCCGATATTGCTCCTGAGATTTCCAACATTCTGTGTATAGTCTGTGCTTCATAACCACTCGTTTCTGTCATTCGTTTTGCGGCTCTACCTGTCGGTGCGGCAAGTCGTATCTCATAACCTTCTTTTTCAAAATACTTTATAATCGTATTAATTGTTGTAGTCTTACCTGTTCCAGGACCGCCCGTTATTACCATAAGACCATTCTCAACTGCTGTCTTTACAGCTTTCTTTTGAATATCATCAAGTTTAATTTTTGTTTCATCTTCAATGTCTGCTATCTTTTCAGAAAAATATTTTTCGTCTTCCTGCGTATGAACTTCCAAATCAGCAAGCATTTTCGCTACTGATAATTCCATATAATAGTAAATTGCAGAATATACATTTCTATTTTCATTTTCATCATTTTTTACAACAATCTTTTTATCTATAGCAAGGTCAGTTATAAATTTTTCTATATCAGGTATATCTATCAAAAGTAAACTCTTAACACCACTTTCAAGCTCTTGCAACGGAAGATATATATGACCTTGTAGCGAAGCTTGTTGTAATACATACAAAATTCCACTCTTAATTCTAAAATCGGAGTCTACTCTTATTCCTACCTTTACAGCAATATCATCAGCAATCTTAAAACCTATGCCTGAAATATCATCGGCTAGTTTATAAGGATTTTGCTTAATTATTGTATAAATATTTTGTCCATAATGGGAATATATTTTATTAGCGAGGTTCATATTAATGCCATAGTCTTGTAAAAATATCATAGCCTTTCGCATATCTCGCTTATCGACTAGCTGAGCAGCAATATCCATTGCTTTATTTAGACTAATACCTTTAATCTCTGCCAAACGTTCAGGTTCTTGTTCCATAATCCTAAACGTATCTTCTTTAAAGGTATTAACTATTCTCTCTGCCATTTTTTCACCAATGCCTTTAATAGCACCGGAACTTAGATAACGCCTAATTGACCTTTCATCGTCAGGCGTTTTAAATTCATAAGATTTTATAGAAAACTGCATATCATATATAGCATGTTGTACAAACTCGCCATTTGCAGTTATAAATTCACCTGCGTTGATATAACTTATAGTACCAACGCAGGTAATGTGTTCACCTTTATATTTTATATCAAACACTGTATATCCATTGTCTTCATTTCTAAATACAATACTATCAATAAAACCTTCTACATAATTAACATTCTTGTAATCCAACACTCTACTCATACTCCTTTATCGTTAGATAGTAGATGAGTCATCAGCAGTATCCTGAATGTTATAATTACGCTTCATTTGTTCATAAAGTGTCTGGGCAAGTCCAATACCATTGCCATTTGTATCATCGCAAAGTGCTTCTGTAAGCTTTGTAACCATCTGACTTCCATAATAGCTACTCATCGAACTAAGATAAGAGTCCTCCGAACCTGATGACAAACCAAAAAGTGAAGCATAGCTGTCATCTTCTGAACTTCCATCAACACTAGCCATCTTAACCATAGACTTTACCATCTGTTCAACAAAATACTCTTCAAAGTCCTTGCATACACTCATAAGCTTATCTGTATCAGCATTTGACAAATCAGAATTGTTAAGTGTATTTTCTAAAGAACTTGTTTTGGAATTATATGTAGTACTATTAGTATAATTCAGTCCACTAAGACTGTTACTGATTAAATCACTCATCTTATCGCCGTCCATTCTAAAGCGTTTACTAAAAAATCATACAACTGCCTATGACGCTCTGGCACAGACAGTTGTTAATGCTTATTATCTCTTAAGATTGTTAGCTTGCTCCATCATTGTATCTGATGTTGTTATAGCCTTAGAACATAATTCATAAGCTCTTTGAGCTGTAATTAAATTAACCATTTCTGTCGCTACATTAACATTAGAAGCTTCTAAATAATTCTGCTTAAGCACACTTTTTTTAGCTACTGCATCAACATCTTCATTAAGAGCTATTCCTGATGCGTCTGTTGCCATTAAATAAGAGTCACCTGTCTTATCAAGGCCTGATGGATTAGTAAACTGATAAACTCCTATCTTAACACCCGTAGATTGCGCATTATTATTTTCATCAGGATACATTATATTTCCTTCTGCATCTATTGAAAGCTTAGACGCATCATATTGTGCATCAAATACTATTGGCTGTCCATCTGAACTAAGAACAGCATATCCATCTTGTGTTGAAAGCATAACTCCATCTGTACCTACTGCAAAATAAAAGTTACCATTTCTTGTATACAAAGTGTCATCTGTTCCATCTCCTGTAGGATTTGGATTTTCTATTGCAAAAAAGCCATCTCCTGCTATCGCAAAATCTGTATTACTATCAGACGCATTAAGTGCTCCTTGAGTATACTGTGATGTAATCGCAGATATTCTTGAACCAAGTCCAACCTGTGCTGATACTGGCTTTTCTTCTCCATTAGCTGATGTTGTAGCTGTCTGTAAGTTTTGATAAAGCAATGTCTTAAATGAAGCAACTTCTTCTTTATAACCTACAGTATTAACATTTGAAAGATTATTTGCAATTGTATCAACATTAGTCTGCTGTGCCATCATTCCTGTGGCTGCTGTATATAATGACCTTACCATTAATTATCCTTTCCTAATATTTTGATATATTAAAAATGTATCAAAACATTAACTATTATTATAATTCAGAAATATTAACCATCTTTCCTAACATTTCATCAATAGTATTCATAACCTTTTGATTACTTTCAAACTCTCTTGCAATATTAATCATTTCTACCATTTCTGATACAACATTAATATTAGAAGCCTCAAGATAACCTTGATTAACTGTCGCAGTTGAGTCTTTTTGTGTTGCTCCATCAACTGTTCTATATAAGTTTTCACCATATTTTTCAAGATAGTTATAATCTTCAAAATCTGTTATAGCAAGCGTATCTATGTATTCTCCATCTGCATATATTGCACCTGTGCTATCAACAGTTAAAGAGTTAATACTTGTAGGAAGCTGTATCTGGCCACCTTCCCCTAACACATAGTCGCCATCTTTTGTAACAAGGTACCCTTCTGAATTAATCTGAAAACTACCATCTCTTGAATACATTGTAGTTTCTTCCCCATTCTTATTAGTAAAAGAAATAGAGAAAAACCCATCTCCTGCAAGGGCAAAATCATATTGAGAACCAGTATTTTGAAATGAACCTTGTTCCCAGTTAGTATATGTTTCACCTATCTTAGCACCTAATGTAAGCTCACCTATATTTTCATTAAGGTGACCTACTGTAAGGTCTTTTGTCTTTATTGCATATACACTGTCAAATGACTGTGTTGTACAGCCCTCTTTCTTATAACCCGTAGTTGTTGAATTAGCAAGGTTATTTGATACAATATCCATTCTATTCTGACTGTTTAATAGTCCTGTGTAAGTTGTATATAACCCCTTTACCATGCCTTTTACTCCTTTTCTTTGTAGCCTGAAAGGAATTCAATGAACTTACCTGTTCCAATAGCAACCGCTGTCATTGGGTCTTCTGCTGTCATTGTGTTAATTCCTGTCTTAGACTCAATAAGGTCTTCAAGTCCTTGTAATAAACTTCCGCCACCAGTAAGCACAATTCCTCTATCAGCAATATCTGAAGCAAGTTCTGGTGGTGTCTTTTCAAGTACACTGTGTACAGCTTCAACTATCTGTGAAGTTGCCTCCTTTAGTGCTTCTCCTGTTTCTTCTGATGTAACTTCTACAGACTTTGGAAGACCTGTAACAAGATTACGTCCTCTTACGCTTATTGTTGCGACTTCTTCTCGTGGATAAGCAGAACCCACTTGTATTTTAATCTCTTCTGCTGTTCTTTCACCTATTAAAAGATTATGCTTCTTTCTCATGTATCTTACAATTGCTTCATCAAAGTCATCACCCGCAATCTTAATAGAAGTACTTACAACAGTACCACCAAGTGAAATAACAGCGATATCAGTTGTACCACCACCAATATCTACTATCATGTTTCCACATGGTCTTGAAATATCAATTCCCGCACCGATTGCTGCTGCAATTGGTTCTTCAATAATAGCAACTTCTCTTGCGCCTGCCTGCATAGTAGCATCTTCAACCGCCTTCTTTTCTACTTCTGTAACACCTGATGGTACACAGACACTAATTCTTGGCTTCTTAAATGTTCTCTTGCCTATAGCCTTTTGAATAAAGTACTTAAGCATCTTTTCTGTTACTGTATAATCAGAGATAACTCCTTGTCTTAATGGTCTTACAGCTACAATATTACCCGGTGTTCTACCAAGCATAAGACGAGCTTCCTCCCCAATAGCTTTAATTTTATTAGTATCTCTGTCAAACGCAACAACTGAAGGCTCTTTTAATACAACGCCTTTTCCTTTTATATAAACAAGAATACTTGCAGTTCCTAAATCTATTCCGATATCAGTAGATAACATGATATTCCCCTTTCTTAATATACACATAAATATAATAGTTTATTATTGCTTAGGATATCTTAATCCCTTACAATTCATTATAAAATCAGCTCATTTCTCATTTTCTTATACCGCCTACTGCCAATAGTGCAATATACGGTTACATATCATTATATACAAATTAAATTAAATTTAAAAGCCCCAAATTCAACTTTTTATAAATATTTTAAACAAAAATTATAATTCTACTTTCCACTCAAATGCCATAATTATACTATCGTTAGAAAAATACTATATAAATAGGTAGAAAAACAAATTATTTTACCATTTTAACCACTTTCAAATTCAAGTTTATCCTATTTTTTTACACACATATACACCTACACAAATTATCACTTAATATCCAACTACTAATACTAAAAATTCCCGCCTATTCTTCTTAATCATAATAGTTGGTACTTACTAATCAATATTAAATTGTATTTTGTGCCAAAAAACTACCGTAATATAGCAGTATTATATAAATAATAAATGCACCATTAAAAAGAACAATCAGCTATAATTGTATGACAGCGACAAACATTTTTGTTTGACGAGGGCATACAAATATAACTGATTGTTCTTTTTCTAATGTGTGTTTATTTATATAATACTGCTATCTCAAAAACCTTATAAATACTTCTTAAGAACTTCAACCTTATCTGTCTTTTCCCAAGGAAGATTAAGGTCAGTACGTCCAAAATGACCATAAGCTGCTGTCTGCTTATAAATAGGTCTTCTAAGGTCAAGCATCTTAATAATTCCTGCTGGCCTTAAATCAAAGTTTTCTCTAATAATTTCAACAAGCTTTTCTTCAGAAAGCTTACCTGTACCAAATGTTTCAACCATAATAGATGTAGGGTGTGCTACACCAATAGCATATGAAAGCTGTATTTCACATCTGTCAGCAAGACCTGCTGCAACGATATTCTTTGCAACGTAACGAGCTGCATAAGCTGCTGAACGGTCAACTTTTGTACAGTCCTTACCAGAGAAAGCTCCACCGCCATGTCTTGCAACACCACCATAAGTATCAACAATTATCTTACGTCCTGTAAGACCACTATCACCATTAGGACCACCAATTACAAAACGTCCTGTAGGATTAATAAATATCTTTGTATTTTCATCAACCATAGAAGTATCTACAACTTCATCAATAACATACTTCTTAATGTCTTCATGTATCTGTTCCTGTGTAACTTCTGGTGCATGCTGAGATGAAACAACAATAGCATCAAGCTTTATTGGCTTACCATTTTCATCATATTCAACAGTAACCTGAGTCTTACCATCTGGTCTTAAATATGAAAGTGTACCATCTTTTCTAACCTTAGTAAGCTGTCTTGCAAGCTTTTGTGCTAAAGCTGCTGAATATGGCATATATTCTTCTGTTTCATTAGTTGCATAACCAAACATCATACCCTGGTCACCAGCACCAATATCATCAGGGTCTTTATCTTCACCAGTCTTAGCTTCAAGTGCCTTATCAACTCCCATAGCAATATCAGCAGACTGCTTGTCAAGTGCTACCATAACAGCACAAGTGTTACCATCAAATCCCTTTTCAGAGCTATCATAACCGATTTCAACTACAGTATCTCTTACAATCTGAGCTATATCAACATTTGCCTTAGTTGTTATCTCACCCATAACCATTACAAAACCTGTATTTGTAAGTGTTTCACAAGCAACTCTTGAATAAGGGTCTTGTGCATATAAAGCATCAAGTACTGCATCTGATATCTGGTCACAGATTTTATCTGGGTGTCCTTCTGTTACTGACTCTGATGTAAATAATCGTCTTTCCATAAATAAATAGTCCTCCATTTGTGTTGTATTGAAATTGTCCAACTACGTTCCCCTCGAAATATAGCTATAATTTTATATAACTTAAAACCAAAATCTGCTAGTTTTTCATGTTTTGCAACAATTGCCAAATATAGTGTAAACCTTGATTTTTGCTCATTGTTGGCATAAAAAAAAGCCTCTTTCGAGGACTCCGTATCTATATTCAGATAGAAATCCTCTTATTGTTCGACCTGTAAATTCTATCGCATTAAACAACCTTTATACAATATAGACCATTTTACCAAAATCTAAACATTGTATACAAGTTTGCAACACAACATCATCACAGGAAAGTCGCTCAGGTTGGCACCTTCCACATATCTTGTATGCGGGGTTGCCGGGCTTCATAGATCCTATGTATCTCCGCCACTCTAAATAAGGGACAAACTCAATTTATATTTCATTTTACCGAAAACAATAGTACACAATATATATACATAAGTCAAGTAAATAATTATAAATATATGATAAAAATTATACTTTATATTTTCCGCTAACCAAATATCATAATTATATAAAACAATAAATGTATTATTAAAAAACAAACAGCTATATTGCTTCTTTTTTGTGTGCTTATTTTATATAATACCAATATTATATGTAGTCAAAAACTATCTCATTGAAATTCACATACAAATTGACATTTTCACCATTTTTCAATATAATTATTTTATTATTTGCTGTTAATTATTAGCAAATTCGTGCCTTAATAAAAATAATTATAGATTGTAAGATTTTAATATGGATAATAAATTAAATATTACACAAAATGAAAAAACAGTATTTATTTTTAATGCTGATGAGGGGATGATTTTATCAAGGGATGTCAATCTTCCAGACGGTCACTTAATAGCCGCAAAAGATACAGACCTTAATCTTAATCTGATTACAAAAATCTCCAATTATCACATTCTTGAAGTTTCTATTTATGACAACTCAATACTTGAACCTTCAACTAACGAAGAAAATATTACTTATTATAATAAAATTCGTTAATCTGAACATTTTAAAGAATTTCATGCTTCATATACAAAAGATATTGAAGATGTAACTTTAAAACTAAATAGCCTTATACTTAATGATAATCATGTAGATACAAAAGAACTTCTATCCACAACTTCTGATATACTTACCAAGTACGACAACACTCTCCAAATATTTGATATGCTCCACTGTATGCGTGATATGGATGACCTTACTTATGTACATAGTGTTAATGTGGGGCTTATTGCTTCTATTATTGGAAAATGGCTTAATTACTCCAAAGAAGATATTCAGATACTTACTTTATGTGGTCTTTTACATGATATTGGAAAAAATACTTATACCCGATGAGATACTTTCTAAACCATGTCGTTTAACTGACAATGAATTTGCAATTATGAAAAATCATGTTAATCTCGGATACTCTCAAATGGTCGTATTGGTGAGGTAATTATGATTAATCGTGACTCATTAAGTATACCAGTTGTAAAATGTCAAGATGAATTTGTAGACCTTTCAAGACAAAAAGATTTAAGCATTGTAGCTGTATTATAGGCAGAAAACAAATACTACTGCAAGTTTTACACTACAATTTAATAAATATAATACAATTAAAGATATAGTTTTTGTATATTTTTAGTATATATTGAATTAATCAAAAAATGGAATATACTTTTTCAACATTTTAATTACAAATAATCTGCTGCGTCAAAATACATATTTAGTGATTGAGTATGTTACTTAAATATTAACTACCATCTTATTAACAAGCCACATAGCAAGTTATGATTTTTATAATTCATTATCTAAATATTTTAAAAATATATTCCATTTTTTGACTAAAAACAAATCCCCCCTTATTTTAATCTTAAATATTTCTCCTTTGTCGCCTGCCCTCCTCGTAAATGTCTTTCCTGCTTATTTTTATCAAGAATTTTCCTTGTTTGTTCAGCAAGTGATGGATTAAGTTCACTTAACCTATTAGTTACATCTTTATGTACAGTACTCTTGCTAACCCCGAACTTTTTAGCTGCTTGACGTACTGTAGACTTTGTACTAATAATATACTGCGCTGTTTTAAGCGCCCTTTCTTCAATATACCCTTTCAAATATTAGTTTCCTTTATAACTTGTTTGTATATACTATTCGCCTAAAGTAACTATTATGACAGGCATTATATATAAATATTTTCCTATACACAAAAACTGCATTATATATAAACTTCTCTGACACCCAAACAGCTAACGCTTGTTGGTTTCTTATATACAATCACTTCTAAATATACTCTAAAGCATATAAGACTAGTAAAATATCCACAATATATGACACCATAAAGTCTAAAATACAAACTTTACTTTTATTCTTTTTAATATTTGTTATAATTCTTTTATATTTAAGAATTTACATTAGGAGGACTTTTTTCCTATGGACATTATTGTTGTAGGCTGTGGCAAGGTTGGGTTTACTATTGTTGAACAATTAAGCAACGAAGGCCACAATATTATTGCAATTGATGAACGTCAAGAACGTATTGATAAAGTAAAAGAAGAACTAGACGTAATAGGTATTGTAGGAAATGGTGTAAGCTACCAAGTGTTAATGGACGCAGGTATCACAACTGCTAACCTACTTATATCAGTAACAGGCTCAGATGAACAAAATCTTCTTTGTTGCCTTATCGCAAAAAAAGCTGGTCATTGCCAGACTATAGCTCGTGTAAGAAATCCTGTTTACAGCGAAGAAATAGAATTTTTTAAAAATGAATTTGGACTTGCTATGATTATAAATCCAGAATATGCAACTGCTGATGAGATATCGCGTATATTCCAATTTCCATCGGCAATTAAAATCGCCCCCTTTGCTAGAGGTAGGGTGGAAATGTTACACTTTAGAATTTCCAAAAATTCAAGACTTAATGGAGAACAAGTCAATTCAATAAGAGCACATATTAATAAGAATATCCTTGTGGCAGCAGTTGACCGCAATGACCACATTATTATTCCTAATGGTGATTTTACATTTCAAGAAGATGACACTGTTTCAATAATAGGTAAACGTCAAGAAGCTGTTGATTTCTTCAAAAAATGTGATCTTATAACTAATCCTATAAAAAGTGCCATGATTGCCGGTGGCGGTAAGATTTCTTATTACCTAGCTCGTAATCTATTAAATATAGGTGTTAATGTAACTATTATTGAAATTGACAGAAAACGTTGTGAAGAACTTGCTGATTTACTTCCTAAAGCAACTATAATATGCGGTGATGCCACAGACCAACGTGTGCTTGAAGCAGAAGGACTTCTAAAGACACAAGGTTTTGCAGTTCTTACTGGGCTTGATGAAGAAAATATTCTTGTAACCCTTTACGCACGCAAAAACTCACAAGCTAAGATTATAACTAAAATTAACCGTATTAACTTTTCTTCTGTAATCAACGAACTTCATCTTGATTGTGTGGTAAATCCTAGAATTATAATGGCTGACCACATTATAAGATACGCCCGTTCTTCTAAAAAATCAGAAGAAAGTAATGTTGAAAATCTCTACAAAATGAAAGAAGGTAAAGCTGAAGCCTTAGAATTTATTATTAAAGAACGCTCAGCAATTACTGATATTCCACTTAAAGACCTTCATATTAAAGATAATATACTTATATGTAGTATATACAGAAATGGAAATATAATTATACCATCTGGTCAAGATACTATTCAAGTTGGTGACTCTGTAGTTATTATTGTTGCAGATAAACGTATTTCTAATATTAAAGAGATTTTAAAACAATAAATATTTATATACCTTTTAGAAACGATGATAATTATGAATTATTCAATTATTTTTTATATTATAGGCTGTGTATTAAAGTTTGAAGGTATATTTATGTTACTTCCAACTATTGTAAGTATAATCTACAAGGAACATCTGTTCCAATATTATCTTATAGTTGCAGTAATATGTCTTGTACTTGGCTTTATTTTTTGCAGTAAAAAAACTGACCGCTCAAAGCTTTACACAAGAGAAGGTTTCGTAAGTGTTGCTTTAAGCTGGATAGCTCTTAGTGCTTTAGGAGCTGTTCCCTTTGTATTAACAGGTGATATTCCATCTTATATTGATGCCTTGTTTGAAACTATATCAGGTTTTACAACAACTGGTGCAAGTATCCTTACTGATGTTGAAGTTCTTAGCAAATCTGGGCTATTTTGGAGAAGCTTTACACATTGGATAGGTGGTATGGGTGTGCTTGTATTTATTATGGCATTACTACCACTTACAGGCGGTTCTACTATGAACCTTATGAAAGCAGAAAGCCCTGGCCCATCTGTTGATAAGCTTGTACCTCATGTTAAAGATACAGCTAAGATTTTATATGGTATATACTTAGGTATAACTGTTATAGAATTTGTACTTCTACTTATATTTGGTATGCCACTTTTTGATACATTTACAACTACTTTTGGTACTGTCGGCACTGGTGGTTTCGGTATTAAAAATGCAAGTATGGGTGATTACTCTCCTGCAGTACAAAATATAGTAACAATATTCATGATACTAAGTGGTGTTAATTATGCAGCATATTTTTGCATACTTACTAAAAAGTTTAAGACTGCCTTTAAAATGGAAGAAGTTCGTTGGTATTTTTTAATTATTGGAGCTTCTATCGCACTTATAAGTATTAACTCCTTTAAAATGTTTGGCGGTATTGGTGAAACTCTTCGTCATGTATGTTTTCAAGTTGGGTCTATTATTACAACTACCGGCTACTCAACTTGTGACTTTGACTTATGGCCACAATTTTCAAAGACAATACTTATTATATTAATGTTTATTGGTGCTTGTGCAGGAAGCACAGGCGGTGGTATTAAAGTTTCACGACTTCTTATCATCGCAAAGACTCTTAAAAAAGAACTTTCACTAGTTATACACCCTCGTGAAATTCGCAAAATACGAATGGACGGACACCCTATTGCACATGAAGTAGTTCGTTCAACAAATGTATTTATTGGTTGTTACTTCTTTTTAATGTTCTTATCTGTCTTACTTATTGGACTTGATGGATATAACTTTACAACTAATTTTACGGCTATTGCTGCAACACTTAATAATATAGGCCCTGGTATGGAGCTTGTCGGCCCTACACAAAACTTTTCGATTTTTTCTAATTTTTCTAAAATAATAATGATGTTTGATATGCTTGCAGGAAGACTTGAGCTTTTCCCTATTCTCATTCTTTTCCATCCGGCTTGTTGGAAACGTCACTAATAAATATAAGAAACTCTTACTGCAAGTTTTTCAAGTTATTGCTACATTCACCAAGTATTGTGACAAAATGTATTTTGGCTTGTTGCTTGTGTAAATAAATAAGTGGGTGTTGAACTAATAAAATTTTATAAAAGATATAGATACCTAATTAGTAAATATATCTATATCTTTTATAAATTTTTATTAATGTGACATCCTTTATTTTTATAAATAAAATGTCCAATTATCATATAAAATACTATATTAACAATAGTTTTATATCTAATTAGCTTGCGAATACATTATTAACTTAAACAGCTATTATTAATTCCTCAACTTTTAACTATAGACAACTCAATTTATAAAATCATTTAATAGTACTAAGATTTTTTATAATGAGATGGTGACTGTTTTAAGTATTTATGAAAAAATCTCCCCATATGGCTTATGCTATCAAAACCCGTAAAAGAAGCAGCCTCCGTCACCGAGCAGTCAGTATTTTTTAAAAGACTACACGCCTGTATAACCCTGTATCTTATAAGATATTCAAATGGAGTCTTATGTAAAACTTTTTTAAAACACCTACAAAGTTCGCTTTTGCTTATATGTGCTGAATTGGCAATTTGCTCTAAGGATATTTTTTTATCATAATTAGCATGTATAAATGCCATACATTGCTTAACCCTTTCTATATCACGAGAGTTCAACTGCACCAAATCATTTTTATATACATCTTGCCTTGTAAGTATGCTATACCATATATTGCATAGAAGCTGTTTTATTCTTAATTGATACCCGTCACTTTTATCATCATATATATACGCAATCTTAAAAAGATATCTTTTTTCTTCTTCTGAAAGTATTTTATACTCAGCACCTTTAAGCACAGGCATTACACATTTTAAATATATGTCCGACAATATATCTGACTCAATGATAGAAGTCTTCCATATAAATGATATAACTCTACCAGTATTTTTTAACTGAGGCTGTATCTGATGAAGAATTTTACTATTTATAAATATCCCTTCTCCCTCTGACAATAAAAGTTCTTTATCTCCTATAAGCATATGAACTTCCCCTTCTACCACAAGTGTAAATTGTACTTCTTCGTGCCAATGCCACATTATAAGTCCATATTCAAATTTATCAAAATCATCTTTATACATTGCAAATGGAAAACCTACCGTTCCATGTTGTTTTATTTCTTGAAAATTCTTATCTACTATCGTCTGTTCTAATTGTTCACTATTATTAATCATATCTGCCACCTTTCTTTCAAAATATATATTTGATTTCATTGTTTCAGTTGCTAATATTTTTTGACAATATCGTGCATATTTTAAAGAATATTATCATAGAATTACCATTTTATAGCTAATATAATTACTATTGTAACATAAAATAACTTATAATAAAGTAAGAAATGGGGTTTATTATGATTTTAGATTTATTTTCTTTAAAAGGTAAGACAGCCGTTGTAACTGGTGCAAATACTGGTCTTGGTCAGGGTATATGTGTAGCCTTAGCACAAGCTGGTGCTTCTGTAATTGGAGTTGCTAGAAGAAGTTGTGCTGATACAGCAGAAAAAATAGCTGAATTTAATGGCAGCTTTTCAGAACTTATTGTTGATTTATCTACACCAGATGCTGTAGATAAGATTATCGAAGGCATTGATTCATTGGGTGGAAATGTTGATATACTAGTAAATAATGCAGGAATTATCAAACGTGCAGATGCTCTTGATGTAACTGAAGAAGATTGGGACACAGTTATTAACCTAAATCAACGTCTTGTATTCTTCCTTTCACAAAAGATTGCTAAAAAATATATGGTTCCACAAAAATACGGAAAAATAATAAACATAGCTTCTATGTTAAGCTATCAAGGTGGTATTCGTGTTCCAGCTTATACATCAAGTAAAAGTGCTATAATCGGAATGACAAGAGCTCTTGCTAATGAATGGGCAGGTTTAGGAATTAACATAAATGGAATTGCGCCAGGATATATGGCAACTAATAATACAACTCAAATTCGTGAAGATGCTAACCGTAACGAAGCTATACTTGACCGTATTCCTGCTGGTAGATGGGGAACACCAGAAGATTTATGTGGTGCTGCCGTATACCTCGCTTCAGCAGCTTCTGATTATGTAAATGGTTTTACAATCGCCGTTGACGGTGGCTGGCTTGCAAGATAATACTCTGCGAATTTCTTTCAGTTTAGCGATAATATTCAAGGTCTTGTGCAAACACAGACTTCGATTCGTTATTCGCATAAATAAATGGCTGTATACTTAAAAATTAGTACACAGCCACTTACAACCACTTGCAAAATTTGCAAAACTGGTTTATAATCAGTATAGAAACCGATGGATATTGGAACGTCCAACGGTTGCACAATCGGAAACTTATAAAACTTTAAATTAATTAATGGATTATAGGCTATCCTCTATGTCGAGTAGAGGATAGCCTTTCCATTTATTTACGGTTATTTCTATTGCCTATGTATGTTAAGGCTTAAAATACAACCAATAAAAGTGTAAGTACTTCTAATGTATCCATACCGACCTCCTTTCCGTTTCCAGAAAGGTCAATCGCAAGACTATCCCTACTTGTTCTAAACTGATTGATATATTATATCATAATATGTCAAATATTAACAACTACTTATTATTAATCCCTGCTATATCTTTAGCCACTTCCCCCGCTATGATAAGTCCTACAACAGACGGAACAAATGCAACACTTCCCGGAATATCTCGTCTTTCCGTACATTTATGAGCAGCTCCTGGTGGGCATATACAATTTGTTCTACAACTAATAGCCATATCTTCAATAGGTCTTGTTGGCTGTTCTTCTGAATATACCACCTTTAACTTCTTAACTCCACGTTTTTTCAATTCACGTCGCATTACCTTAGCTAATGGACAAACTCTAGTTTTATAAATATCAGCAACCTGAAACTGACTAGCATCAAGCTTATTACCTGCACCCATACTACTTATTATAGGAATGCCTGCTTCCTTACACTTCATAACAAGTGAAATCTTAGCAGTAACAGTGTCTACAGCATCAACAACATAGTCATATTCGTCAAATGCAAATTCATCAGCATTTTCTGGAAGAAAGAAACACTTATAAACCCTTACATCAACATCAGGATTAATGTCTTCCATTCTTTCTTTCATAACATCAACTTTATACTTACCTACAGTTTTTCTTGTAGCTATAATCTGTCTATTAAGATTAGTAAGACAAACTTTATCATCGTCAATAAGGTCAAATGCACCGACACCACTTCTTACAAGTGCCTCACAAACATAACCACCAACCCCTCCAATTCCAAATACTGCAACTCTCGAATTCTTAAGCTTCTCCATAGCTTCCTTACCAAATAAAAGCTCCGTTCTTGAAAACTGTGTCAACATATACGTTTTCGTTCCTTTCTATTTTATATCTATCAATAATATCGGATAAAATATCCTATCTATTCAGTAGGATTAATATATTATAAAACACCTATTTTGTCAAACCTCCCCCCCACAATCCACCTATTTCATTTTTTAATTTAATACACTTCCGTAAGATATCAGCATTATATAAACTAAATGCACCATTAAAAGAACAATTGCCTATATTTGTATGACAATAGCGAACATACTTGTTCGATAATGGCATATAAATATAGACAATTGTACTTTTACTGGTGTGTGTGTTTATATAATGCTGATATCTTCAATAACTTAAAATAAAATACTTATTTCCCAAATGAGAAAAATCCCTTCTTCTCATAAGGCTCACTTGTATGTGATACAAGCTTATATCCAATCTCACTAATTTCTTTTTCAACCTGTGCCATATCCAAATCTTCTTTACTAATTACAACTGTTTCACCCTTCTTAGCAGAAGATGTAACTTTTTTCACATTAAATTTATTTCTCATAAGGTCATTCATGTGTGACTCACACATTCCACACATCATACCATCAATATTTAAAACTGTCTTTACCATAATTAATTCCTCCTAATAAAAAAATAATTCAAAAACATTTTCATTCATTACTTACTATTATAAATAACTCACAACATATTATAAAAGTAATAAACTTATATCTATAATTATCTTTAGTTGCATATACCCCATAGGGGTATTGATATAATATAACTACAATTCTAATATGTCAAGTATATTGCAAATATTATTATGATAAAATATATCATTTGAATATTCGTATAATTTTTATTTTAACATCATCAACTATCACTCCAAAATACAAAAAACATTCTTTGCAAATTTCTTATAATTTAGAGTGACAATCGCCAATTTCTCATATAAGAAAAACTTTGATTAATTACTCCAATAAATAAAAAGACAAGACTATAATTTTTTAGTATAATGAAAATATAAACCATACAAAAATTGAAATATATAAAATAAGGAGATTTTTATGTTTGACGGAAAAGAAGTTACAATACAAGATATGATGAACTGTCGAGATAGACGTTCTTATTACCAAATTCAATTTATACAAAAATACAA
Organism: uncultured Eubacterium sp.; assembly: GCA_900551945.1. Lineage (GTDB taxonomy): Bacteria > Bacillota > Clostridia > Lachnospirales > Lachnospiraceae > Lachnospira. The sequence goes on from URYE01000005.1 coordinate 26,516, forward strand.
TTGCCCTGTGCTTTCATTTACACTTAATATTCCAGGTCCTATAAAAACTGATACAAGACTCTTAGCACTATTTAATGACGCAAAAGAAAATATCATAAATGTACTAAAAGAAAATAATATACAAATCTGTGACAGTGTTATTTTTAATGACCACACTGGCTACGAATTAATGCTTTGTTTTAAGGGCGACGCTTCATTTGTCAAAGAAAAAACAATGTATATAGAAGAAAATGCACCATTAGGCAGACTTTTTGATATTGATATAATAGATACCGATGGTGAAAAAATATCACGACCAGTTTTTAGAAAATGCCTTATATGCGGCTGTCAAGCTCAAGATTGCGCCCGCTCAAGAAAACACTCAATAAAAGAAATGCAGGATAAAATAGAAACACTTTTAACAGAAGCAGAATACACCAAATAGTTAAGCAAATATTAAAAAACCACACCTATGTTAAATATAAACAATAGGTGTGATTTTAATTATATTATTTAATATGAGTACAATTTTAACAAACTATAATTTACAAGCACATTAACTCCCCAGTAACTGAGTCCATTACAAAGCCTGAAATTGTAACATCTTTGGGAATTAATGGGTGTTCCTTTAATGCTTTGACTGTATTTCTTACAGAGTCTTCTACATTCTCAAAACCACTCAGCCACTTTTCAAACTGTAGTCCACTTGACTTAAGTAACTCAATATCATGCTCTGATACACCTCGTTCTATCATCTGCTGTATCATTTCATCACTGTCTATATATTGAACGCCACAATCTGTATGACCTATAACCATAACTTCTTCTACGCCAAGTTCAAGAATCGCAACAAGCAAACTTCTTACAACACTTCCATAAGGGTGAGTAATTACTCCGCCTGCGTTTTTAATCATTTTAACATCACCATTTTTAAGTCCCAATGCCGCAGGTAACAACTCCACAAGTCTTGTATCCATACATGATAAAATAGCAAGCTTTTTATTTGGATACTTACTTGATATGTACTTTTCATACTTCTTTTCTTCTACAAACTTTTTGTTATACTCTAAAATCTCTTCTATCATATTGACAAAAACCCCTTTCCAAAAACTTCACTCGTACTTGATACGGAAATAAATGCGTCGAGCTTATGCTCTCTTATGTAATTTCTTAATAAAACAGCTTGTCCTTTTGTTAAGGTTGAAAATATAACATATTTCTCGCCATGAGAATAAGCACCATAAGCTTTAGTAACTGTTGCGCTCTTTTTAAGGTCATGCGTAATAAAATCACAAATCATATCGGCATCGTCACAAACTATTGTAACTGCCTTTCTAAGATTAATCATTTCAATTATTCCATCAATCATAAATGACTTTACTATAAGACCTACAAATGAAAAGAGTGCTGTTTTAATATCGAATACAAATGTTGCAACTAAAATCATAATTAAATCTGAAATAAAAAGTGCAACTCCTATTTCCTGTACTTTTGTATATTTTTTTAATATCATTGCCACAACATCTGTTCCACCACTTGAAGCACCTATGTTAAAAAGAAGTGCCGAGCCAATGGCAGGAAGTGCAATTGCAAAAATTAACTCAAGCATAGGCTGGTCTGTTAGCGGTGCTTCTAATGGATATATTTTTTCAAACAACATTAAAAACAATGACAACAATGTACTTGCATAAGTTGTTTTAATTGCAAAGCCTTTTCCTAAGAATATAAATCCAATAAGTAATAAAATCATATTTGCAGCAAATGTAAAATTTCCTGCCGTAATTGGAAATACTTCTGCAACCACTACAGCAAAACCTGTTACGCCACCAAATGTAAAATTATTGGGAAACTTGAAAAAATACACACCAACAGCCATAATAAATATGCTTATTGTAATCATTACAAAATTGTTAATCTGTTTTACTAAATTACTTTGATTTTCTTTTCCTAATCCAAATCCCATTTTAACCACCATTCCTTAATATTCTATAACAAATTTTAAAAAATGAGCAACCATTGTTTAAAGGTACTTTATAATGAGTAACCTATGAACAATAACTATAATTTCTAACAACCTATTATAATACAAATACCTCTGCTTGTCAGTAAAACAGCAGAGGTATTTACACATATTTAGGAAAAGATTTATATGGTAATGACACCTAATATAATACCTGCTATTAAACAGACTATACTTATGCCCCATACCCAAAGAAATGTTGCTTTGATGTGGTCTTTAATGTCAATTCCAGCAAGTCCAACACCTAAGAATGTAGCAGGTACGTTAGGACTTATAAATGCTGCACAGTTTCTACAAACAACCATTGCAATACCTGTTTCAACAGGGTCAACACCAAAAGCATTACCAACACCAATAAGAATTGGTAACATACCATAAAAGTATGCGTCAGTACTAAATGCAAGTGCCAATGGCACAGATAATACACCGATAATAATTGGAAGGAATGGTCCCATTGCATCAGGTATACAACCTGCAAGGACATTTCCCATTGCGTCCATTACATTTGAATCTTCCAAAACTCCGAGGAATACACCAGCTCCAAAAAGTGTTGAAGCCATCATAACTGCTGAATCAGCATGTCTTTTAATTACTTTACTTTGAAGCTTTGAACCATGATAGTTTACAAACAATCCTAATGCACAACCAATCATAAATATAAAGTAAGTTGGTACTGGAAGTACAATAAGACATACAATAACTGCAAGTGTTAAAATAACATTAAAGATAAAGCACTTTGGTCTTGCAAGTGATAAATCTTTTTCTTCTGCAACATCGTTGTCATCATCATCTTCTACATCGCCATGTTCTAACGCAAGCTTACCATTAAGACCTGCACCACGCTTTATTTCAATTGTACCCCAGATAAAAGCTGTTGCAAATGCAAGAACAATACCAACAATCTGCATTGGGAGAATTTTTGCCCAAAGGTCATTAGCTTCAATACCTAATACAGAAGCGGCTCTCATAGTAGGACCACCCCAAGGCATTAAGTTCATAACACCCATAGCTGTAACACAGATTAATAAAAGTGTTGTTGGACGCATATGTAACTTCTTGTAAATAGGAAGCATAGCAGGTACACAGATAAGGAATGTTGCAGCTCCTGCACCATCTAAATGTGCAATCATTGCTATAACACAAGTCATCATTGCTACACCGATTACATTACTTCCGACCTTTTTTAATAATACACCGATTATCTTGTCGAACATTCCTGCATCAGTCATAATACCAAAGAAAATAACTGAGAACATGAAAAGACAAGCTGTTGGTGAAGTTCCCTTTACACCTTTTGAAATAAAGTCACCAACTTCTTTAATTGTGAAAGTTCCTGTAACACACAGGATAGCCGCTGCTGCTGATGAAACACTGATAAATGCCATCGCAGGCGTTGTTACATTTTTGAGTAAGAGGACAATTACCATTATAATTGTAAGAAATCCTAATACTGCTAACATCGTTTCGCCCATAATACGGACCCCCTTGTTTCATTTGATATGGTTATTATAAGGGGTCAACCTTACACGCATTATGTTAAAATCTAAACAAATATTAATATTTACATTAAAAAGTATTAAGAAGAATACTTTCTTATAACATCAAGTATCTGCGTATCTGAAACTGGCTTCTCAATATATGCGTCAATAATACCATGCTGTCTAGCTTCGATAATCTCCTTTTTAACTTGATTTGTCATAATAATTCTTAACATTCCTGTATACATTTCCTTAATAGACATTGCAAAACATATTCCTGTATCATCTTTACCCGTCTGTGACAATTCCTCGTCTATAAGAATAACATCAAATTTCTTTTGTCTTAACAACTGTTTAGCATCTTTTGTACAATTAGCAGTAGAAATCTTAATGCCAAGTTTAGCAAATTGCTTTTCAAGTAATCTTAATACCTTTTCATTGTCATCAAGTACAAGCAGACTTAACTTTTCACCAAGCTGACCGTCATCTTTCCTTGCAATATATTTACTCTCTTTATCTGCCACTGGCAAGTAGATAAAAAATGTACTTCCTTCTCCAAGCTTACTCTCAACTTCGATATATCCTTTGTGTTCGTGTATAATCTGCTCAACTACTGAAAGTCCAAGTCCCGTACCTTGACCACTTATTTTTGTCGTAAAAAATGGAGTAAAAATCTTTTGCATAGTTTCTTTATCCATTCCAATACCATTATCCTTAACAGTTATACACACATATTTGTCCCATTCTTTAGAAATGTTTATACTGTGATATTTTTCAATAAGCTCTCTTTGTCTTTGAGTAACATCAATATTTAACAAGCCTTTTTTCTCTGTACCTATTGCATGAAACGCATTTACACAAATATTTAAAATAACTTGATTTAATTGAGTTTCATTTCCAAGCACGCCTACATCAGAACAATCACAATTAAACTCTGTTTTAATATTTACTGGGCAGACTGAATTTATCATTTTCATAACACGTTTTAACAACTTTGCAACATCAATATAATTAAACACTGTCTCCATATTTTTTCTGCTAAGACCTGATATCTGATGAATAACGTCTTTAGCCTTTTCTGATGCTTCAAATATTTCTTTTGCGCTGTCATAATTATCAGACTCAGGGTCTAAGTCCATCATAAGAAGCTCTGCATATCCCATAATTGGCGTAAGCATATTGTTAAATTCATGCGCAATACCACCCGTCATAGTTCCCATAATCTGTAATCTTTGCTGATGTGCAATTGCTTCTTCACCACGTTTTGTTTCTTCTAATACTTCATTCAAATCTTTTAAGTACTGTATTTCCTCAGCATTTTTATTTTGCTGCATTTCAAGATAAAATACATATACTATAAAAATTACAAATATCACCATTATACCAAGAAGTGTAAGTACAGTTGTTCTAAAACCTAGCATTATAGGATTATAAATATCTGAATAATCAGTAACCGCAGATACAATAAAATACTCACTACCAAAATATGCCCTATCAAACGAAGCTATTTTCTTTACTTTTTGTGGAGAAGACTTTGTCCACCAGTAAGAGTAATACTCAAATATACCTTGCTCTTGTTCAGCTTGAACCTTTACAAGTTCTTCTAAACTAGACAGGTCAAGATTAGGAAACAACTGACTTCTTCCTGCAAGTACTTCTTCACCTATCTGCGAAGTATCTGGGTGCATTAAGATAACTGTGTCCGAATCTTTCATAAGAATATACCCATTAGTTCCTACTTTTACACCCGATATCAGATTGTCATAATAATCCTTTAAATCCATAGTAAGCTCAACTTGAAATTCATCTTTGATTGCTTTTATAAATGTAAAATGTATTTGACCATCGTTACCCTTACCCTCAATAAATTCTATATTATTTTTATCTTCAAAAAAATCTTTGTATACTTCTTTATATTTAAAATAACTATTACTAAATAATTCCGTTCCATCTTTAGATTTAAACTTTATATTACTTACATATCCGTTGTCGTTGTCAATATATTTTTGAAATATTCCATTAACAATGCTTACAATATAGTCATCATATTCAGCTGTATTTTCAAGTGTATCCATAATGTTTTCAATATCGTCACTTATGTTATTTACATCTTTTACATAGTCATCTAATATAATCTGCATATTCTCTGCCATTGATGTAGCAACTAAAAGCATTTGTTCTTTTTGCTTATCAATTATATTATTCTTATACCTATTCCAGAAAGACCACCCAATTACAATCATAAATCCCAACAAAGACACCGCAACAATGCCCCAAATAACAATATGCCTTTGCCTAAACTTCTTGTCATTAACATCTGTCGTATTCACACGCAAACTCCTCTCTTTTCTAAATTTTTAATCTTAATCTTTACTATTTTGCATTATAATAAATTTCCCTAAGATATGATTTTTAGATAAATCATTTTAAAAACTTGCAAAATGCAAAATCTATAAACTAAAGATTTTTAATACTATCAAGCAATAAAGTAGTGTAGATATCAGTAGTATATAAATAATAAATCACCATTTAAAGAACAATAGCCTATATTTGTATGACAATAGCAAACACACTTGTTTGATAATGGCATACAAATATAGGCTATTGTACTTTCACTGGTGTGTGTTTATTTATATACTACTGATATCTTCACAACCTAAATTTTTAATATATTGCTTGTAGATTAATTTTATATTATAATAAATTAAATGATTTGTATATGTACATAACATAATTTATTTTGAAAACAAAATGAAAGGGTATTACTATGGCTGATAAAGTATTAATTGTCGATGATGACCCTGCAATCTGTAAAATGTTAAGTAAGGTAATGGATAGTAACGATTTAGAAAGTGACATTGCCAATTCGGGTAAAGAGGCTCTTAATTTTATTGAAAAACACAACTATGACGCTATTCTTATGGATGTTATGATGGACGATATGGAGGGATTTGACGTAATCAAAAAAATTCGCTCTAACGGCATATCCACTCCTGTAATAATAATTAGTGGACGTAGCGAAGATTACGATGCGTTATATGGTCTTTCCGTTGGTGCTGATGACTATATCACAAAGCCTTTCCGACCACTTATAGTCGGTGCTAAAGTTAAAGCTTTGATAAGACGTAACAAAAATCAAATGAATACTACAAAAGATATAATTGTATGCGGTGATTTAAAATACGATACTACATCTTTAAGATTTTACAAAAACAACGAAGAAATAGAACTTTCTTCAAAAGAAAATAATCTTATATTTTTGTTTATGAAGCATCCAGACCAAGTATTTACAAAAGAAATGATTTATGAACATGTATGGGGTAATTCTATTGTCGTAGATGACAATACTATTATGGTTTATATAAACCGACTTAGAAACAAAATAGAAGACAATCCACAAAAACCTGTACATATTCTCACCGTAAGAGGTGTAGGTTACAGATTTCACGCATAATAAATATTATGTTTATTGTGATACAAGCAAGTTTACTTACGCAAACTTGCTTGTATCTTTAATATATTAGGGTTAGGATTAGGCTTTATTTATTTATTTATAACTGATGATAAGAAAATAGTAACTGCTAACAAGTCGGCACAACCACCATGACTTATATTTTTCTTTATAAAAATACTATCTAATTCAAGTAATTTTTTAATACCACTTTCTGAATATGCTCCACCTGTTTGTAAAAACTGTTTCGCAATATTTTGTGTATTCTCTAATGTATCAACATTAGTTCTTGATATTACATTTGTATCTTGTATTACACTCATATAAGAAAGCAATGTTTGTAACTTTACAAGATTATAATCTTTTTTTTGTTCAATTCCTTTTAACATCACAGGAATTCCTATATCCCACACAACCGCATATCCGCTTAAAGCTTCACCTCTTGCTCCTGTAATACCAATATTTTTTAGTATTGTTTCTCCATGTGTCTTCGGTGTTTGTTTTTCAAGTCTTAATATCTCATCTGTAAGTGTTTTTTTTACCATGAGCTGTTCTATAAATAAAATATTTTGTGCTGTAAGTTTTAATCCTCTTACAATGCAATTTCCTACACTTGCACATAAGATACCGAGTGAAAATATAAGCCCCTTATGTGTATTAACACCACCAGTTGCTTTATACATTGCTTTTTCTGCTTCAATACCTATATGTCTGATATTTTCAAAAACTTTTTGTAAATCACTTTGATTTTTCATTCCCTCTAAAGTCATTTCAACAAAAAATGGTTTTATAGCCCTTGCACTTTTTTCAAAAGTTACAACATTCATATCCTTATGAGCGCCGTTTGAATAAAGGTCTACAAGTCCTGGCTTTGGTGTTGTGTATACCTCTTGAAGTAAAGACTGTTCTGCAAGTTCTCCAACTATACAAGCAATCTCACTGTATGATTTATTACAACACACATCAATTACTTTTACATTATTATCAGTTATTTTCAAATATGAAAATGTATATCTTTGATTAGGTTCAAAGATGAGTTTATCAGAAAACAAATCTATTTTATTAGAAGGGGATTGTACTTTACACACACTTACACTCATCTTTGCACCTCCGAAATATACGCTATTAGTTATTTAATCTATTTTAAAATTTTAATTTTCTTCATCAGAAAATTCAAAATCTTTTACCTGTCTTACAACGTCCATGATTGTTCCATCACGACCTTCTATAATACCTACAACTCTATCACCAAACTGTACCTTTTCTGGTTCGCCAGCCATAGAATATGCAATATCTCTTAATTCTTCGATTGTCTTAAATGGAAGGTCAACGTCTTTCATGCAATCAATTAAATCTTGTCTTAAAGGATTGATTGCAATACCATAATCTGTTATTACAACGTCAATAGACTCTCCTGGTGTTGTAACTGTTGTAACGTCTGTACAAATAGCTGGTATTCTACCTTGAAGCAATGGTGCAATTACTATTGTACATTTTGCTCCTGCTGCTGTGTCTGGATGACCACCTTGAGCACCTGTAATCATACCATCTGAACCAACTACAACATTACAGTTAAAGTGTACGTCAACTTCAAGTGCTGCAAGTATAACAAAGTCAAGCTTGTTTACTACTGCACCCTTGTTAAATGGGTCGGCATATTCGCCTGCTGAAATTCTAAAATGCTTTAAGTTCTTAACAGACTCAACGGCTGCAAGGTCAAAGTCCTGTGTATCTAAAAGACAATCAACCTGGTCATTAATAAGCAAGTCACACATTGGCTTTGTAAGACCACCAACACCAAAACGCATTCTGATATTTCTTTCCTTCATTACCTTTGCAAGTGATATTGTTGAAGCTATTGAAGCACCACCAACACCTGTCTGATAAGAAAATCCATCTTTAAAGTATGGTGTATTTATAACAAACTGTGTACAGTAATCAGCCATCATAAGCTTTCTCATATCTGTTGTAGGCTTTGCTGCACCTGTTGCAATCTTATTTGGGTCACCGATTGCGTCAACTTCAACAACATAGTCAACTTTTGTCATGCTGATATGTGCTGGGAAGTTAGGAAATGGTACTAATGTATCTGTAATTGCAACTACCTTATCTGCATAATCACCATCAACCATAGCATAAGAAAGTACACCACAATCGCTCTTACCGCCGATACCACGACAGTTACCATAGTCATCACAAGTAGGAGTTCCAATAAATGCTATATCAATTCTTGTTTCTCCACTTTCTATTGCACGAACACGACCACCATGAGAACGCATAATTGCAAGACCTTTTAACTTACCATGTGAAATAGCTTCACCAATCTTACCTCTTACACCTGATGACTGAATATTTGTAATAGTTCCATCTTCAATATAAGGTACGATAGCATCATGTGCTTTTCCTAAAGAACTTGCACATATAGTAATATCTTTAATTCCTAAGTCGTGAACTTCCTTCATTACTATATTTACAATGTAATCACCTTCACGGAAATGGTGATGGAAGCCTAAAGTCATACCATCTTTAATTCCACATTTTACAAGTGCTTCTCTTATATTTGCAACGAGCTTACTCTCGCCATGATTTACAACACACTTTGTATATGGGCCGTCTTTTTTATATACATAACCATCTTTATAATGAACACCCTGAAATACTTCTTTACCTGTTTTTTCTATAATATCTTCAGGAATATCTCTACCTACTGCATTAATCATTTTACTCCTCATTTCTGCACACATTTTTTTGCGTATAAAATTATATTTTGTGTGCTAAAATATAATTTCTTTATGAATTTTATCTGTAATTATAAATCTCCATGATATACACCTGATGCTTTAGCTAATTCTATTGTTCTCTTTGCTCCGTCATAGAATGCTATATCAATCATTTTTCCATCAACTGTAAATACGCCAATTCCCTTTGCGCTCTTTTCATCAATTTCTCTTACAACTTTTTCTGCAAAGATTATGTCTTTTTCCTTTGGAGTAAATATTTCATGTACAATGTTAATCTGTCTTGGATTTACAATTGATTTTCCGTCAAAGCCCATAAGATGAATACTTTCTACATCCTTACGGAAGCCTTCCATATCATCTAAATTTGTATAAACAGTATCAAAACACTGAACACCTGCTGCTCTTGCTGCAATAAGCATATTCTGTCTTGCACCCATAAGTTCGATACCTGTACCAGTGATATGAGTCTGTAAATCTTTTGTATAGTCACCACCAGACAACGCAATACCAAATAATCTTTCTGATGATTCACAAACATCCATAGCTCTCATAACACCCTTTGCTGACTCTATAGCAGCCATAAGAAGTGTACTTCCCTTTTCAACACCAAATTCCTTTTCAGCTTCATCAACAGCTTTTTCAACTCTTTGTACATCTTCTGCGCTTTCTGTCTTTGGAATACGAATTGCATCACAACCACCTGCAACACACACTCTTACATCTTCTTCCCAATAAGGTGTATCTAATCCGTTAATTCTTACAACACGTTCAACTCCATGATAGTCAATTTCCTTTAACGCATGATATAAAGAAAATCTTGCAACGTCCTTCTGATTTTGTGCAACTGCGTCCTCTAAATCAAGCATTATAGAATCTGGCTTGTATATATATGGGTCTTTAATTAATGCAGGCTTTTGTGCATTTAAAAACATCATTGTTCTTCTTAATCTTTTCTTGTTTGGATTACTCATGACCTTACAGCTCCTCCCCATGGAATATTTTCTGTCTGTACATTAGAACGGAATACTGCGCCCTCAACTCTTGCCTTAATTGTACAATCTAATGCACCCTTATCTACTACTTTAATCTTTACATTGTCAACCTCAAGATTTTTTAATGTATTCATAACTACTTTCTTGATTTGATTTCCATACTGATTAATTACTGAACTTTCAAGTGTGAACTCTACTTTGCCGTTTCCTGGTTCAACAGTAACTTGAGCATCACTTGACTCTAATGTTCCTGCTATTGCAGGTCTTACTATCTCCATAACTGACCTCCGAAATATAAATAATAATGATTAATAATGAATTAAATTCTGTTCTTTGTCTATGGGTACATAGTAAGATTTAAAACTTAAAATTAATCACGTTTTTTCTTAATATTTATTAAGGGGAAAATTAATGATATAATTTTAAAAAATAAATTAGAAAATAAAAAACTGGAGTATTACAATTATGGAAAAAACAATTGACTATATACTTGAAGTAGCAAAGTGTCAAGGAATTACTAAAGCTGCAAACAACCTTTATATTACCCCGTCAGCATTAAGCAAATTTGTTCAAGCAAAAGAAAAAGAGCTTCAAGTGAAACTCTTTAATAAGAATGGAAAAAAGTTCGTTTTAACTTATGCTGGTGAACGTTACGTTGAAATGTTAAAACAAATGTTAAAATTAAAACAACAAATGGATAGTGAAATGGGTAGGCTTGCGAGTATGTATATGGGACGACTTAGAATTGGCTTTCAGATTTCCCTTGCTGATACTATAATGTCAAAGGTAATACCTGATTTTCAAAAAATGTATCCTAATGTACAGATTATGCTTGAAGAAAATAGTTCTGAGGAGTTAGTACATTTATTAAAAAGAAAAGAACTTGATATCGTAATTACTACCCTTGACTATGCCGATGAAACACTCAACTGCCAATCACTAACTCAAGGTCAAATGGTGATTGCTGTTCCTAATAACAGTCATCTTATAAACCTAGCAAAACAAACACCCGACTTTAAATATCCGTGGATAGATTTTAACGAATGTGCAGATGAAAAAGTTGTTGCGCTATCATCAACACAAGCACTTCGAGCCTATACAAATCAAGTATATGCCAATTACAAAATTGAACCACAGTTAAATGTAATTGCAAGGTCTACAAGGACAGCTCTTTTGTGCGTTTCTAACAATATGGGTGTTACTGTTACATTTGATTTTTTAGTCTATCAAAATCACTTTGAAGATAAAGTAACACTTTTATCATTTGGCGAACAGCCTATAACAAATCAATTTGTAGTACTATCTGAAAAGAAAAGTGTACTGCGTACAGAAGCAGAAGCCTTTACACAAATCTGTCAAAAATACTTCTAAATAATATCAACCTAAAACTCAACAAAAGTTGAAAACGTTGCGATTTACTTAATATAATACTTCTTTTATAATAAACTTAATTCAATTAGCAGAATTAAATTTATTATAGGAGGAAAAGGTATATGACACCATTACAAATCACACTTATTATTCTTGCCTGTACAATAATTGCTTTTTTGTCAGGAAAACTTCCTATCGGTCTTATATCCGTAGGAATTATGTTATCACTTGTATTAACTGGAGTGATGACTCCGGCAAAAGCTTTCGCAGGCTTTACAAACACTAACGTAATTATGTTTGTTGCTATGTTTGTTATCGGTGCTGCTCTTACAAAAACGAGCATATTAGACAAAGCACAGAAACTGGTAGTGAAATACAAAGATAATTCAAAAATGTTAATTCTTATATCAGCAATAGTAGCTGGCTTTTTAGCCTGTCTTACAAGTGCTACTGCTGCTGCCGCAATTATGCTTCCACTACTTGTTGGCATAGCAAACGAAATAAACGTAAGCAGAAGTAAACTTTTATATCCCGCTATGGCAGTTGCTAATATTGCAACAAGCATAACATTTTTAGGACAAGGTGCAAGTAACATGACTTGGTCTGATGTTATGATAAATGCAGGTGGTAAAACACCTTTCGGACTTTGGGATTTTACAATTGCAAGACTCCCTATCCTTGCTGTTACTATCGCTTATATGGTATTTATCGGATACAAATTAATGCCAGATATTGACAACAGCCAATTTAATGACAACCTTGCAGTAAAAGATTTATCATCAAAACTTACACCATTTAAAGAAAAACTTGCTATTGTCCTAGTAGTAGGCACAATTATTGCAATGATTTTTGCCGATGTAATTGGAATTAAAATGTATCTTATCGCCGGAATTGGTGCGACATTATTAGTGCTTACAGGTGTATTAAATGAAAAAGAAGCCTTAGGCTCAATACATCTTCCAACAGTATTTTTATTTGCAGGAGTTCTTGCATTATCAGACGCCGTAAGCGCAACAGGCGCAGGAGATGTTGTTGCCGATATGATGATTAAGCTTATCGGAAATACAACAAATGTATATGTAATAATGGCAGTATTCTTTATAGTTCCATTTATTCTTACACAGGTAATGTCAAACCTTGCAACAGTTACAATCTTTATTCCACTTGTAAGTGCAGCATGCGTAAAGATTGGCGTAGACCCAAGAGCCGCTGTAATGGGCGTTCTTATAGCAAGCTGTACATCAATTCTTACACCAATGGCAGCTCCATGTCAGGTTATGATATTAGAGCCGGGCGGTTATAAACTTAAAGATTATTTAAAATGTGGTCTTCCATTAGCAGTAATAATCACAATTATGTGTATCTTTGGATTGCCATTATTATATCCATTTTATTAATTAAATTAGAAAGGAAATTTGAAAATGAAAATTACAAATATTGAAATATTACCAGCTAGTAAATACTTATTTGTCAAAGTACATACTGATGAAGGAATTGTTGGAATTGGCGAGTCAGGTGCATGGGGCTTTTTAGATGCAACTGTTGGTGCTATCAAAAAATTTGAAAGTTATCTTATCGGCAAAAATCCTTTTCAAATAGAACACCATTGGAATTATATGTATCGCAGTATGTATTTTAGGGGTTCTGTAATTATGAGTGCAATTTCAGCAATTGATATTGCGCTCTGGGATATAAAAGGAAAAGCTCTTGGCGTTCCTGTCTATGAATTGTTAGGTGGAAAGACAAGAGATAAAGTAAGAAGTTACGAAGCAGTATTTGAATTTAACGCCGAAAGTATGGCAAAGCATTGTGTTGAATTAAAGGAAAATGGTTTTAGTGCGGCAAGACTTATGATTACAGGAGATATTTCAAAGTCAGAAGCAGATAAAAATGACTCAATATTTAACCATAAAGTAAGCGAATATATCGAAAAAGTAAAGGCTTGTAGAGAAGCTGTTGGCAATGACTTTGATTTAATACTTGAATGTCACAGAAGTTTAAGTCCTAGTGAAGCTATCGCTTTTGCAAATGGAGTTGAACAGTATCACCCATTATTCTTAGAAGACCCTATCGCTCCAGACAATATAGATGCTATGGCTGATATCGCACAAAGAACAAATATTCCAGTTGCTACGGGAGAAAGATTTATAAATATTCAAGAATTTGAAATGTTAATGAAACGCAACGGTGCAAAATATGTTAGACCCGATGTGTGTGCGTTAGGTGGAATAACACCATGTAAGAAAGTAGCCGCTATAGCAGAAGCTAACTACGTTCAAATAGTACCTCACAACCCACTTGGTCCTGTTTCAACGGCTGCTTGTCTTCAATTAGATGCTTCAATTCCTAATTTTGCTATTCAAGAATTTCCATCATTCTATCATCAAGGAAATGAAAGTCGCATGACAAAAGAACCTTTATGCGAAGAAGAAGGCTATATAATAGTTCCTAATGGTGCTGGTATAGGTATAGAACTTGTAGACGATATATGCGAACAGTTCCCACAAAAACAAAGAAGCATATCAGCACAAATAGCATTTGACGGTTCAGTTTATGATATCTAAGCTACTAATAAAAGTTGTTAAAATAAAATTCTCAAAACAACGAATACTTGAAATATCCATTTGAATAAACTATAATAGTACTCGAAAAAGATATGAATTAACTGCGTAAGCACAAAACGTCCCACAAGTCTATAACTTGTGGGGCGTTCTTGATTACATTCAAGTTTCTATTATATTGCCTTTCCTAACTCATAAGCCTTTTCTAATCCCGTATGACCTACAATCTCTCCTGCGTCATTTACTCCACCTGCAAATACTTTCCCTGCAAGTCTTGCTTTTTCAAAGCAATCAATCCAACCTTCAAGACCGCTTATTGCCCTTTTATCCACATAATCTTCATCTTCGGCAGCAGTACTAAGTAAGTATATATCTTCAAATTTATAATCTGAACTATACAACCAGTTAGCTCTGTCTAACAATGTTTTCATCTGTCCCGACATTTCATAATAGTATATTGGTGTTGCAAATGCTATTACTTGTGCATCGTGCATATCCTTTGAAATCAAAGCAACGTCATCATCTATTACACATTTTCCAAGCTTTTGACAGGCAAGGCAACCTTTACAAAAAGCTATATTCTTATCCTTTAAGGTAATTTCTTTTACATCATTTTCAGCTTCTCTTGCACCCTTTGCAAATTCTTTCGCTAACATTTCAGAATTACTGTTGTTGCGAAGACTTGTTGAAATTATTAATACTTTTTTACTCATACTACTTCTCCTTTTGCTTTTGCTTCATTTATAAAAAAATTCACACTACTTAATGCAAATTTTTCACATCATCACATATTATCTGTGTCTTTGTCACATCAACTTTACTTTTATCCATAATAAGCTCGCCAATCATATCGGCTTTTATAATTCCACTTTGGGGATTAATTACACTGTCGATATTTCCATTTACTTGCACATCTACTGATGAATATTCAAATGCTAGTGTTGTGTTAATTAGTGTACAGTTTTTCATTACTAGATTTTCGGCATAACACATTCCTTGAAGACTTTCTATTGTACAATTAATTAATGTAAGGTTTTTGGAGTTCCAACCTAGATACTCACCGCTTATATATGAGTCGTACACCGTAACATTTTCACTGTTCCAAAATGCGTCTTTAGATAAAAGCTTTGAGTTATGTATCTCTACATCTTTTGCACCATCAAAAGAATAATTTCCTGCGAGATTAAAATTGTCAAGCTTCATATTAGTTGTATTCATTGCAAAATAATCGCCCTTTGCACTTACATTTTTCATTACAACGTTTTGACAACTCCAAAGTGTTTCCTGTGCATTAGGTAAAAATACATTTTCTAATATAAGCGCATTACAACGGCGGAAGTTCTTAGGAGCTTCAATAAGTGTATCTTTAACTGTTAAATTGTTTGTATACCACACGCCTGCTCTTGCCATTTCTGACCAAGTACAGTTGCTCGCTGTTATATCATTTCCATACCACAAAGGATACTTCCATTGGAAATTGCTGTTGCTAATCTGTATATCATTAGCTTCCTTTAAAGGTGATTCACCATTTCCAAATATAGTATTATCAACCTGCAAATGTGCTTCATTAAATAGTGAACGCTCGCCCGTTAAATATTGATTTTCTATTTTTTTATAATTATCTTTAGACATACAATTTTACCTCTTAAATATAATACTCCATATTGTCTTAATTATAATTATTATTTACACAAATCTCAAATACTTATATCGCATAAATATGTATGCTTAAAAACTATTAGTTACTTATCATTATTTATTCCACCTGTTTAAGAACTGCTCTAGCACATTCTGTATCTATAATTAACGTATCTATAAAACCACCCTTGAACCACATCTTTCAAATACAAAATCGTTTTTATCTTCCAAAGCTTCACATATATAATTTGTTCTTTTATCCTGCCACATAATAGCTTTGCTAAGTGGCTTAAGGTTTTTATCCATTGGAATAACAGAAGACCTTTGTGAAGTTATTAAAATAGTATCTATTATAAAAACATTTTTATTTTCATTATCTGCTGTATATTTAACTATACTATACAGTGCATTTTCTATTTATTTTAATAAAATATAAATCTTAAATTAACAAATCAAAAATGCTTGACACTGACGTTACGTCACCATTTATCATATACTTAAAGTTATAAATTATAGACTGATTATTACTTGTAAAGATTAAAATTAAAAATCAGCAAATTACATTTACAAAATATATAAAAGATACGAAAGGAACTTACTTATGAAAGGTATTATTTTAGCAGGCGGTTCTGGAACTCGACTTTACCCTCTTACAATGGTAACTTCTAAACAGCTCTTGCCAATATATGACAAACCAATGATTTACTATCCTATGTCTGTTCTTATGAATACAGGTATTCGTGATATTCTTATTATTTCAACACCACAAGACACTCCAAGATTTAAAGAGTTATTAGGAGATGGTCATCAATTTGGTGTTAAACTTAGTTATGCCATACAACCAAGCCCTGACGGTCTTGCACAAGCATTTATAATTGGTGAAGAATTTATTGGTAACGATACTGTTGCTATGGTATTAGGAGATAATATATTTGCAGGACATGGTCTTATTAACCGTCTTAATGAAGCTGTTGAAAATGCTGAAAATGGAAAAGGGGCAACTATATTTGGTTACTATGTTGATGACCCAGAACGTTTCGGTATTGTAGAATTTGATGAAAATAAAAAAGCAATTTCTATTGAAGAAAAGCCAGAACACCCAAAGAGCAATTATTGTGTAACAGGGCTTTATTTTTATGATAATAAAGTGGTAGAATATGCAAAGAGCCTTAAGCCAAGTAAACGTAATGAGTTAGAAATCACTGACTTAAATCGTATTTATCTTGAAAATGGCAACTTAAATGTTGAACTTTTAGGTCAAGGCTTTACATGGCTTGACACTGGTACTCATGAAAGTCTTGTTGAAGCTACTAACTTTGTAAAAACAATAGAAACTCACCAACACCGCAAGATTGCTTGTCTTGAAGAAATAGCATATCTTAACGGTTGGATTACAAAAGAGGATGTTCTTAAAGTATACGAAGTACTTAAAAAGAACCAGTACGGACAATACTTAATGGACGTACTCAATGGCAAATACATTGATAAACTCCACTAAAAATATTAACCACTACATAAACAACTTAATACACCATAATTAGATTTCAAAATTTTAAGAAAGGAATGTTAAAAATCTAATATTATAAAAATAGAAATCGCAGATTTTTAACTAGAATTAATATGACGATTATAGTAACTGGTGGAGCTGGCTTTATTGGAAGCAACTTCATTTTTCACATGTTAAATAAATATCCCGATTATCGCATTATATGTCTTGATTGCCTTACATACGCGGGTAATCTTTCTACACTTGCACCAATAATGGATAATCCAAACTTTAGGTTTGTTAAAGAAAGTATCACAGATAGAGAAGCTGTTTACAAGTTATTTGAAGAAGAACACCCCGATATCATAGTCAACTTTGCAGCAGAAAGTCACGTTGACCGTTCCATTGAAAATCCTGAAATATTCCTTGATACTAATATCAAAGGAACTGCTGTTTTAATGGATGCTTGTAGAAAATATGGTATAACACGATATCATCAAGTGTCTACTGATGAAGTATATGGTGACCTTCCACTTGATCGCCCTGACCTTTTCTTTACAGAAGAAACACCAATTCACACAAGCAGTCCATACAGTTCATCTAAAGCTGGTGCTGACCTTTTAGTATTAGCATACCACAGAACTTATGGACTTCCTGTTACAATAAGCCGTTGTTCTAACAACTATGGTCCATACCACTTCCCAGAAAAGCTTATACCACTTATGATTGCAAATGCTTTAAATGACAAGCCACTTCCTGTATATGGTGAAGGACTCAATGTTCGTGACTGGTTATACGTTGAAGACCATTGTAACGCAATTGACCTTATTATTCACAAGGGCAGAGTTGGCGAAGTTTATAATATCGGTGGTCACAACGAAATGCGCAATATTGATATTGTTAAAATCATTTGTCACGAACTTAACAAACCTGAAAGTCTTATAACCTATGTAACTGATAGAAAAGGCCATGATATGCGTTATGCTATCGACCCAACAAAAATTCACAATGAACTCGGTTGGCTTCCAGAAACTAAGTTTGAAGATGGTATTAAAAAGACAATCAAATGGTATCTTGATAACAAGGAATGGTGGGAAACTATTATTTCTGGTGAATATCAAAACTACTATGAAAAAATGTACGGCAACAGATAATATAAAATTAAATAAAAGTGAAAGGAATTTATCTATGAAAGTCTTAGTTACTGGAATTAATGGTCAATTAGGTCACGATGTTGTAAATGAACTTACTAAAAGACATCACACTGCTATAAGTACAGACCGAGATGAAATGGATATAACAAATGCAGGGCAAGTTCTTGCATTTGTGAAAGAAAATGTCCCTGACGTTGTTATTCACTGTGCCGCATGGACTGCCGTTGACCTTGCCGAGGAACGTATAGATGACACTATGAAGGTCAATGCTTCTGGTACAAGAAATATTGCAACTGCTTGTAAAGAGATTGGTTGTAAAATGATATATATATCTACCGACTATGTATTTGACGGAGAAGGCACTGTCGCTTGGAAACCTGACGATAAATGCAATCCGCTCAACATTTATGGTCAATCCAAATATGAAGGAGAAGTTGCAGTTCGTGAATTACTCGACAAGTATTTTATTGTAAGAATTGCTTGGGTATTTGGTATTAATGGTAATAACTTTGTAAAAACTATGCTAAGGCTCGGTAAAACGCACGATAAATTAACTGTTGTAAGTGACCAAATCGGTACTCCTACATACACTTATGACCTTGCACAACTTCTTGTTGATATGGCAGAGTCCGATAAATATGGAACTTACCACGCAACTAATGAAGGGGAATTTATAAGTTGGTATGACTTTACTGTTGAGATATTAAAACAGGCAGCAGCTTATGATAATTCTTATCTTAATGTAAATGTTATCCCTGTCACAAGTGAAGCATACCCAACTAAAGCAAAACGCCCTTCTAACAGTCGTCTTGATAAGTCAAAACTTACAGACAGTGGTTTTACACCACTTCCCGACTGGAAAGATGCAGTTTCAAGATATCTTAAAGAATTAGAAGCACAAACAAAGTAAAATAATTAATTAGGAGAATTAGAATGGGACAAATAAAAGTAACATCTTGTCCAATTGATGGACTTTATGTAATTGAACCTACTGTGCATGGTGATGCTAGAGGTTATTTTATGGAAACATACAATCAAAAGGATATGGAAGAAGCCGGCCTTACTATGAAGTTTGTGCAAGACAATCAATCTTGTTCAACTAAAGGCGTATTAAGGGGACTTCACTTTCAAAAGGAATTTCCACAAGGAAAGCTTGTAAGAGTTGTTAAAGGAAAAGTTTTTGATGTTGCTGTAGATTTAAGAAGTAACAGTAAGACTTATGGTCAATGGTTTGGTGTTGAGCTTTCAGAAGAAAACAAAAAACAGTTTTATATTTCAGAAGGTTTTGCTCATGGATTTCTTGTATTAAGTGACGTAGCAGAATTTTGCTATAAATGTACTGATTTCTACCACCCAGGTGATGAGGGTGGACTTGCATGGAACGACCCATCTATTGGCATTGTATGGCCAGAACTTGTTGGAAAATACAACGGAAATGCAAGTGCTAACGGCTATAAAATGACTGATGGAACAGCTATCAACTTAAGTGAAAAAGACGAAAAATGGCTTACATTAAAAGATACATTTAAGTTCTAAAATGCGATTTTTAAAAATGTAATATCTGATGAAGTTATTATATTAAGACATCACATTAAATTTCTGTATGTTAATTAAAACAACTTCTCATAAGATAGTTTCAGTTATAAACTAAATCAATTATTAATATCAAATAGAACAGCCAGCTATATTTGTGCAACAATAAATATCCATTTTTTAATGATGGGATACAAATATAACTGGTTGTTCTATTAAATGCAAAAATCAAAAAAACTTATGCAAATGGGAATATTTCATCTAACATTCTTAATATTTTTAAATTACCCTTTGCTGACATATCCCCTGTCATAAATGACCTATGGAATGTCATCTTTCCATCAACTATTCTTTGGAAATTCTCTTTAGTCAGACGACATATTACATCTGCGTTAGTATTTTCTCCAAATTGAACGTCACAAGCTCCTGAATTAACATTAATTACAATATTTTTATTCTTATCACTAATCATTATCATATAAGAGCATACACTTTGTGTACTAGGATTAAAGTTATCTCTAAATACATTTAAGAAATACTCATCGCCACCATTTTCTTGGTCATTTAACAGCTCTTTATATATACTAGCCAGTGACTCTATATCTTTTTTCTGAGTCTGCACAAACTCATCATCAGAAACATACTTTGATAACTGTTCACTTTCTTGAGGTGTGAATTTTACCACATCTTTAATCACATTCTTCTTTATATATTGGTTACTTGAAGGAAGTACACATCTTTTGTGTGATATAGTTCTATATATTGACTCTGCATATTTTTCAATTACATCTACATATTCATTGTTAAATTCAAATTCTGTAGTATCATCAACATAAGCACTAAGACCTGCCATTGACTTTCCGCCTATAATCTCCCATGAGTTAGATAAAGCTAACGACACTTCCCTCTCTCCATAAGTCTTAGACATAACAACTGGAAACATATATACGTCTGATACTTTGGTCTTGTCTGTATACAACCAACAAGAGTCAAGAAATTCCTGCATATATCCACCCATGCCAAGCCACTCAACTGTAGTAGCAAATATAACGCCATCTGCCTCGGTTACTGTCTGTGACAATGTTGTTATCTTGTTTTTTATCTCATATAAATTATATCTTTCAATTTTAACATTAAGTTCTGCTAATACTTCTTGTAATTTATTGACAACAAATAACGATGGGTCATCTACAAGACCCCTTCCACCATAGTATATATTAACTTTCAAATTATCTTCTCCATTCCTTATAGATTAACTTAATTTAATAATTAATTTTATAATAACATATCATAAATCATTTTTGAATATCTAAATTTCATTATAATTCAACTACATAACTTTCGTTAGCAAGCCTTATTATATCACCATTATTAAGCAAACTTTCCTCCCCAGAATTAAGACGTTTGTCATTTAAAAATGTACCATTAGTAGAATTCATATCTTGAATATATAACTTTTCATCTTTTAATAATAAACATATATGTATTCGACTTATAAGTTTATTTTCAATTACATACATACAATATTCTTTCATACTTCCTATTATAAATGGAAAGCTGTTTATCTGTATTTCATTATCATCATTTTTAAGTTTTAATATTGTATTTTTATTGTCGTTGTCATTATTGCTTTTTATGTAATCAGATAATAAAATTGTATTTCCACTATTAAACTCGTCAGGTATTTCTTCATTCTTTGAAACTACATCATTATTATCTAACCCAATATCATTAATTATATTACTGCTCTTAAAATTACTGTCATTGCAATTATTAGTAATATTCTTATCATATTTTTCACTAATTGAACTATTATTTATATTATTATCATTGTCTAACTTTTTATTAACATTATTATTTTTATTATTAATTACAAACTCCTTTTGTATAGTCTTATTTACAAGTTTTCCAGCAAATCTCTGCCCCTTAACAAGTTTTGTTAAATAACTAGAAATAATTAATAACACCATAGCTATAATACATGACATATATATATTTAGTTCAACAATTGCTATCTGCTTTATAAAATACGACATAATTATGTAGACTGAAATTATCATAAAAAATGTTCTAACTATATTTATATAATTTTCAATACTACTCTTAACTTCACATTCATTGTCAATTGTTTCTGGCATAACACCTTTTATTACTGTCCCGTTATAAGCTTGATTTGTATTATCTTTATTATACTTATTATTTTGTGTTACGTTGTTATCAATCCTTTCACTATAACTTGTAATATTTTCATACACACTCTTGTATTCTTGTTCTTCACAATTCTTATTATTACTTTCTTTATCTTCTTGAATATCATTAAAATCTTCATTATTATAAACGTTTTCTTTTTTTTCAATTTTTTCACTTTCATTAACATTATATCTTTCATCAACGAATAACTGCATAAGATTATTAATATCATACTGACCTTGAACTATTTTTTGATAAATGCTATATACATTCATAAGCTGCATTTTATCTGAATTATGGTCATATTTTTCAAGAATATATTCAAACAAAGTCTTTAAACTACTGTCAAAGTCAAACGACTTCTCTGGATAATATACAAATTCTATCGACTTTGCACTCATGTTCATATACATATACTGTGGGTCTAAAAATAAACAGTCAATATCAAGCATATAACTTTTTATTTCTAAAATTACCAATGACAAACTTGATATAATTCTTTTTACATCTTCATAGTTAAGTTTTGTAACTTCATACACTTGAGTAATTTTATGTCTTGATGTTATATTATAATAATATTTTTTCTGGTTATTTATAATTTTAACTGACACTTTTAGAAGTCCATTTATATCATTTTTTTCAATCATCTTTTGTTGATAGAAAATGTTATTATTCTCATTCTCACTACTAATTACCATATAGTTATTATTATTTTCATATTCAAATTCCACATCTTTCAATTACTTTTCATCTCCTTTAACGCATTAATTCTTCTAATATAATCTGGTGGATTGTTTTCTTTTATTGTTGCAGAAGATAATATATTAACATTTTCACTTATAAGCCCAAATAATCTAAAATTGCCTAATGAATTAAGCTTAAATGTATTATTTGTTTGTTGTATATCTACATGGGTATTTTTAGCCATAATACTTCCTTGTTTTATATAATCTTCACACAACCTTTCAAGCCTTGCTTTTGTATTTTTATCATAAAGCTTATTAGTATTTTTTAATTGCCTATACTCCTGCTCTGCTTTTATTCCTGCTTGATTTAATGCAGTTATAGCTATCACATCATCATGCAAATAAAATGTAATAACAATAAGCGATACCATTATTAATGTAAATATTGGTATTATAAAAGAATTTTCTAATGTAAATGACGCTCTTAAACGAATAATGCCACCCCCATTTGTCCTATTAAAAGATATGGAATAAATGGTATTTGTTGCTTATAACTTAATTTCTTTAAATATATTCCAACAAGTGATACTACAATCATCACTACAAGCCCTAACACAAATACCTTTAAAGCATAAAGCCATCCCATAAACAAAGATGAAATTAAAAGAATTACAACATCTCCATATCCCATAGCTTTAGTCAATAACGCATATATAAAAAATATTAATATAAATACTGCTGTTCCTATAAGATTACTGATATCTGCTATTTTATCTATTCCTAAAAATACTATCTTTCCATCACTAATATCTAGCACACTTACTAATATTAAACACAATACCATTAGTAAAATACTATTTAAAGATATAGACCTTTTCTTTATGTCTTGAATTGCCATTACACCCAAAAAGAAAAAATACACAATCCCTTTCATGCTTAACCCCTTTCATATTCACTAATAAAACTATGAGAAACACAGTTTCTCAAGTTATCGCGACAGTCGTCAATGTCTTGTGCAAGCAAAGACTTTGACTCGTTGTTCACGTAAAATTATAACATTATATTTTTATCCACATTTTGAACAGGCTCGTCTATCACTAACTTCCGATAATTTTACACAAATAATATTTCTTTTAATCTCACTACAATTAGGCGTTGTGTGAAAACGTGTACCATATTCTGTTATATACACATTTTCTGAAAGCACATTACTTGCACACCTTTCACATTCATAATATATTGCGCCTGAACTATTTCTGTAATCATTAATTGAATTAATATTAACCGCACTTATAACTGGTTTTAGATATGTACATTCTGAACTTCTATGGTATACCTCACCCTGCATAGTTATATAAACTAACATAGAGCTGTCACTTTCTTTGTCACCCAGATTGCTCTCTCCAAGCCAAGCTTTTGCTACATAACTCTGTTCACACTTAAAGTTCCCTACGCCAAAGATATTGAAGGGATTTCTAATTGTATAACTTAGAGCTAATTTGATATCATTGTTATCATTTATAATATCTTTATTACTAATAAGCAATCCCACATTACCCCCAACTATATTATGTGTTGTAGCATAATTAATGCCTAATTCATTTATAAACTCAGCTTGTGCCTTTGCGTAAATAAGTGCATTTGTTGGTGTATTATCGTTGTCTTTCATCATATATACAAATCTTGCAAGTTGTCTTGTCTCATTGTAAAGAGCTTGAGATATATGTACCTTTACTCCAAGTGCATAGATAAAATAAGCTACTGTCATAACCGCATAGATAAAGATTGGAATTACAAGCGAAGCTTCAAGTGTGGCTGACGCTTTAAATGCTCTTTTGCTAATATGTGGCATATTAAATTGGGTTTTATTTTTGTTCCATTTGTCCTTTATTTTCATATTCTCCCTCATTAACTATAAAAGCAAAAGAGCATACATTTTTATGAATACCCATAATACAATTGCTTTTTATAAACTTTGTTTACTTTATTAAGATAAAACTCTATTTCACACTCTGCGCTACATATATAATCTTCCATTCTAAAACTAGCCACGCCAAGTTCTTCCATTCTTATTTCCATTGCTACCATTGTTCTATACAACTTTTCTTTTTGTGGTCTTGCCATTAACAACAATCTTAAATATTCGTTATAGTCTAGTCCTGATTGTATATTTGAATCCTTAATATATGTATTATTTAACCAATCCATCTTTAACAGTTTATCAAGCGAGATTTCCCAAGCACTGTCATTTTTTATAAGCTCTATTTTCTGCTCTAAGCAAAGTTTTCTTACATCAACAAGACTTTCTGCATAAGCCCAAGCCGCCATAATTGTATACTGTGCTGATTTTACTATTGCCATATTTCCAGAAAAGCCAACAAGTGACATTGCCATTGCAAAAGCTTCATTTTTCTTTTTATGGTTTGTTATAAGATGTGTCATATTTGCACCTTGTCTTATTAATGATAATTTAGTTATGACACCATTAAGATTGGATAAATCGGACATACTTCCTTCAATTATATATTCAAGCATATAATCGAGTTTTTTGCCTGTATCTGTATTTATATTAGACTGACTATCTACATAGTCTGTAAATGAATTAAACTTTTTAAAAAGATACTCATTATATAAAGCATTGTTTTTTACTTCTTCATAAAATGATTGTGATAAAGAATTATTATTCGTGTTATTGATACCACTCTTACTAATATATATATCTGCTAGTTGTCTTTGCTGTGATATATATGTTATATCTTTATCTGATACATTCATACCATTTAACACTATTGAACCAATTCCATTTGTTAAAGCATTATATAACTTAGTAAATTCTGATATACCATCTGAGTTACTCTCAAAGCTAACATCAGTATAATTAAACTCAAGTAACGATAAGCTATAATTTGCAAATACATTAATACACTCATTTATATTATCTTTTATATCGCCAAATGTATCAACATATAAAAAATGTTCTGTATTATCAAGAATGTCTTTTACATTTTCTAAAATATCTAAATTCTGCTCTATACCTTTTTTTATTATATCAACATCACATAATTTTGAAGTATTTTTATTGTTACTTAATTTCATATCATTAATATCTGACAGAAAATTTTGATATACTTCTTCTCCTAATTCCTGCCTTTTATTATTTAATAAATCTTCACAAGCCTGCATATCATTTATAGAATTATCTGAATGATTATTATAATTATCAATTACATTTAAGGCTTCTTTACAGACTTGTATTGTATCATTAGTATTTTTATATAAAATATTATATCTTCTGATATACTCTGGTTGGCATATATGTATCGCTTCATCTTCTCCTTCACTATCCACAATGTCTTCAAATTCATCTATACATTCCACAATATTTTTTAGTAATTCACTAATATCTATATACCCATCATTTTCATATAATACATTATATACTCTTGTGTCTGATACTGCTGTATTATCAGTTGAGATATCCCCATTAACCATCTGCTTTACAAAGCTTTTACCTGTTACTACAGGTTTTGAAGCTCTTACTACAAAACCTGTTTCATTAGTTTTTATTCCCTCTGTAAGACTTAAAAGTTCTAATATATATTTGTCGTTTTCAAATACATTTTCTTGACATTTTACTATTTTATCTGTTACTTCATTAACAGCATTTGCCTTTGTGAAATTTTCTTTCGATGAATTTATATTGTCAAAAAGTTCTGAATATATAGCATAATCCATATAATCAATTACTTCTTTAAATAAATTTTTACCATCATTATCTGTCATTAACGAAAAATTATTAAAACCAGCACTTATAAACTTTGAATGTGGATTGATTGAAGAAAGATTTTTCTTAACTGCATTATTTAACTGCTCATTAAGTATGTCTGATTTTTTCAACAGCAATATATCAAACTCATCAAGAGCTTTATTAGAATATCCTGCAAATACAGACTCCAAAGATAGTGTACTTACTCTGTCAATATCAGCTTTTACAACTGCAAGTTGGGCTGAATATATACATGTACACACAACAGAAATAATAAACATAAATGAAATTGCACCATATATAGTAATTTGCCCATTTAGCCTTTTGTTATATAAAAATATAATAACATTTTTTATTTTAGCTTTCATAGTTTATATAGCTTTTGCATTATTCATCATTGTTTTTAAAATTGTAGAAACTGTCGATGTTATTCCTGACTTAAATATTACAACTATACTAATAAGTACAATAATAATCAAAACTATCTCAACAACTCCCATTCCATCTTCTTGTTCTACATATTCACTTGTTCTTTTTTTGATATAATTTTTAATCTTCATAGTATCTATCCTTTCTTTTTATTATTATATTAATCAGTTAGTTCATAAACAAAATTTATATTACGAAATATTATTAAATGACATTAACGCTGGTATCATTACTATAAACATTACTATAATAAGCATTATTATCATTGGTATAAGAAGCTTAGTTCCTGCTTCTTCTCCCTTTTTCCTTGCCATTGCCTTATGTTCTTCAAAGGCTGTTATTGTTTCTTGTTCTAGTAATTTTAACAAATCTTTTGTTCCTTTTTTCACATTTTGTTCAAGCAACATACCAAGCTTTAAATACTCTTTTGTATTACACCTCCTTCCAAAGTTTTCATATACAACTGCTTCTGATATTCCATTGTCAAGCTGTGCTTGTGATATAAGCATTTCTTCATAGGCTACCTTTTTTTGTTTGGTAGAAGTATAGTCCCTTATTATTCGCTCCCAAGCTCCTCGTATTGTCATTCCTGCACCAATAAGAAGTGTAAGTTTTGATACAAGTTCAGAATATTCATACTGTAGTTGCACTTTTCTTAATGTTTCTTCTTTTGCCTTTTGTTCTTTTTCACTTAATAACACAGCTACGACACCAATTATTCCAAAAAGTACTGCTATAAAAGGTGACGTTTTTTCAGATTTATATGAATAAACAACACTTTCTCCTTCAACACTTTCAGGTAAGATTAAGTTTTCATTATTTTTTTGCTCAGCTTCAGCGCTAATAAGACTTCTTGTAATATTATCTTGTCTTATTTGTTCATCACTTAATGCTCCTTTTGTCACTGTAATATTAAATGTATTCTCTGCCATATATTCTCCCGATGACATTTTGACAGTTAATTCCACATCACAGCTTTGTTTAGAATTAAGTGTAAGGAACTGTGTATTAACTTGACCATCATAGTCTATAAGCTCATACTCACTTGAAAACCATTCAAGCTTTACCATATACCCATCAATGCTATCTATAAGGTTAAGATTAGCACTAACATCACTAAGACTTTGATTATCAGCCTTTATAATATCTGGAAGTAGATTATATATTTCATCAAAAGCCTGCATTGCTTCATCTTTTGTATACTGTCTAGGTGACACTTCAAATTCTATTGTAGATGGTTTATCATTTCCTTGTGTATACACATCTAGTTCTAAGCTTTGTGAACCCTCTTTATAATTTGGTCTTTTAATTGTATCTGATTGAATATTATTTTTTGAAGTATTTTGAACAGTCAAGATAACAGCCAAGAATATTGACATTATAATTATTAATATAATTTTTGTGTTTTGCTTCACACTTCCACCTTTCTAAACCTTTATATCAACAATCTTATTTGCAAGAAGCACTGATACAAAATACATAAAAAGACAAATGCTCATAACGATTATACCTAACATATTGCCATACAGATTACATATAAAGTCTGATGATGTGAGCTTAAGATATGTAATTATTCCAAAGGGAACTATACTCATTATTTTTTGCTCCATTTTCTTTGAGCTTATTACGATTTGTATTTCATTTTCGGTGTCTATCTTTTCACTAATCGTACGCACTGTATTTTTTATTATTGATATCATATCTCCGCCACTTACTTTTGCATAACAAAAAACCTCTGCAAAATATAATATATCTTCTATACCACTTCTTCTTGCAAAATCAATAAGTGTATCTTCTAACTTTTCATTGCGATTTACACGATTAACAATAATATTAAATTCCTTTACTATCATACTATTATCACCGTACAAAGTACGCAGTTCCTGTATAGCTTCCTTAAACGAATTTTCCATTGAATATCCAACATTTAGTGAAAATGAAACAGCGGTCATTGCGTCTTTAAACTGTATCTTTAATTGATTTTTCTTACTCTCGATTGCGCTATTAATTTTTTTCTTATACAAAAATATACCTACTGGAATTAAAAATACGACAGCTTTTATGTTTTCATAAAATAAATAAGCTATTAAAAATACGACTATCACTGATGTTAATATAGCTTTTAATATATCTATAATATCAGCCTTGTATATTTTATTATTTTTTTGATTACCAATTGTATATTCCCGCAGAAAGCATTTTGTAGTCGTTAATAAACTCGTTATTACTTCTTTTAAGACTTCCAATAACTTTTCCAGCTTCATTTTCTCCCTCCTCATCAAAGGAATATAAAGTGTTTAATTTTATTTCTCCATTAGTAATTCCTGCAACTTCTGATATTTCCATTACTTTTCTTGACTTATCTCTTATTCTTGACAAATGCACTATAATATCAACCGCTGATTCTATCTGTTGCTTTACTGCCATTATAGGAATATCCATTCCCATAAGCACCATCGTTTCAATTCTTGTAATCATATCTTTTGAGCTATTACTATGACCTGTAGAAAGACTTCCTGAATGACCCGTATTCATAGCTTGAAGCATATCTATAGCTTCTGCTCCCCTTACTTCACCTACAATAATTCTATCTGGTCTCATTCTAAGACTAGACTTTATTAGTTGTCTTATTGTAATTTCATTTTTTCCTTCTACATTGGCATTTCTAGCTTCTAATCTTACTAGATTTTTTACATTCTTAATTTGCAACTCCGCAGAGTCCTCAATTGTTATTACTCTTTCGTCATTTGGTATAAAGTTGGATAATGCGTTAAGAAAAGTGGTTTTTCCAGAACCTGTACCACCACTTATAAAGATGTTATATCGTGCTATTACTGCTTTCTTTAAAAAGTCTGCCGCTTCTTTAGTAATAGAACCTAATTCAATTAACTTTTCTATTGTTATTGGCATATCATAGAATTTTCTTATTGTTATGACTGGGCCTTCCAGTGCCACTGGGGGAAGTACTATATTTACTCTTGAACCATCACTTAACCTTGTATCAACAATAGGTACTGACTCATTTACAATTCTATTAGACAATGCCGCTATTTTTCTAGCAATGTGGTCTAACTTGTCTTTGTCTTCAAAGTGTTTATCCCATTTCAACAAATGTCCGCTTTTTTCAATAAATATATTATCAGCACCATTCACCATAATCTCTGTTATACTATCATCATCAAGAAGTTCTTGTAATATTCCCATTTTTCTTATGGCATTAAATACTTGTGTTAAAATCTGCTCTCTTTCTTTTATAGAAATATTTCTTACACTGTTATATGTATTTATACATTCATCAATAATATTTAAAAGACTTTCATCATCACATTCAACACTGTCATCAATTCGCTTATAAACCATTTCTTGAACTTCTTTTATTATGTCTGATTTTTTCAATAAAGCTTTATCTTCTAACTGAATACATTTATTATCAGACTGTTCGTTTATTTGCTTCTGGGAAGATAAGTTCTTCAACGAGTTTGTACATTGGTTCTGTTTCTTGTGTTCTCCAAAAATCTTCATTTAACCTCCCAATGTTTTTTTGTAATTTAACTGTTTGTATAGACTTCAATACATTTTCCATTCCAGCTTGTATAAAATATAATTCAAAATCCTGCATACGTTTTTCTGATAAATAACTACCATTTATTATCATATATATCTTGCTACATTCACATATCATTCTCCATTGTTGTTTTATAGCTTGTGATATATCAAGTACAACAACATCATATCTTCCTGCCTTTGCAAGTTTTTGAATAAATCCCATAATCTGTCCTGTATCAATATATGTTATATCTTCCGCATTAATTACTGGTGGAAGATAATCAACTCCATTTTTTGTACTTATTCCTGCTAATATTCTTTCACCTACATTTTCTTTATTAAGCCTATAATAATACAACGCATCTGATAGTGTCATACTACTTGTATCAGGAAGTAATTGTTTTAAGCCTGAAAACTCATCAAGATTAATATAAAGCACTCTTTTATTTACTGCATAAGCCTTTGCCATATTAAGTGAAAATAATGTCTTTTGCTCATCTAAATCAAGCGAATATACGCCAATTAATTTAACATTACTATAATCATTACTGTTATTATAACCTACGCATATCATAATCTTTTTGACAAGCTCATAACACGATTGGTACTTGTATAGTGCTGTAACATTTTCACTAATTATTTGATAATCTTGTGTTAAATCTTCTTCTACTAACACTATTATTTTTTTATCAAATATTTCTTTTATATCATTTATATCTTTATCCTGCCCTATAATTACAAATTCAATATCATGTCCGTTTTTTACAATATTTTCCATTAATTTTTCTTTATCTGTAAACAGCCATACCGCAGCAGAAATCATATTACTTTCTGTTAAAATTCCCATAAGTCTTTTTGCATAGACTTCATCTTCATCATATATCACACAAATTTTATCCATTGCCACCTCTTTTATTATTTTATAAATGATGTTGTAAATATTATTGCCTGTGCTATAAGTATTGCAGGGCTAAAATGGAATATATGATAATTTACCATTTTTTGACTAACACCATCTCCATATATACTTAACACGCCCTTTTTAATATTAAAATGCTGTTTAAATACAATACTTGCCACACCTATTAATAATCCTAATATAAGTGATACTAATATTATTTTTATTGTCATTTTATATCCAATAATAAATCCCATCACCGTTAAAAGTTTTGCATCTCCTGCCCCAATCCCCCTTATTAAAAATAAAATAAATGTAATTAAAAAAACTGCTACCATTCCAAAAATATAATCTTTTACATCACCTCCATTTAAAAGATTTAATACTGTACACATTCCTCCTGCTACAAATGCACCTATTATTAGCTCATTTTTTATTTTGTAACTTTTCAAGTCTTGCACAGTTGCAATTATTGTAATAATAAATGTAACTAAAACCCTTAATAAAAATATTGTTTGCTGCATAAATTGTTATCCTTACTTTTAATTAATAAATAAAAATATTTTTATAGTATCAAATAAATTATTTTTTCTCGTCTTTTTGTATAAAATTACCATTAGCTGACTATAATTAAAATAACAGTATTATGTACGGCATAAAATTGAAAAGTGTTACTGCCTGCCGTCTGTAAAATGGAGGATTGTTATGAAATTATTAAAAAGTAGAGAACCTTCAATTGAAAATGATACTGACCTTCGCCATCAGTATCTTCTTCAAGAAATCAATCTGACTAAGCGAGCCTTAGCTGCCGCTTACTCTAACTTTGACAATGCTACAGACCCAGACCTTATTGACTGCTTTATATATCAGGTCAACTCTGAGCAAAAAAGATACAAATATCTTCTACAAAAAGCAAAAGAAATGGAAGCTTCATCTGAATAATTATCCATATATGTTTTCTTCATTTAATATACTAACACTATATCTATATTTTGTCAAGTTTTTTTATTTTATCACTATTGTTTCAAGTTTTATATTTGTTTTTATAAAACAATAATTAAACTATTTAAAACCAACTTCCATTAAAAAAGGAGAGCATTTTTGCAATAAAATGTATATCAAAAACATAAAAAACCTATAGAATAAACTGTAAAAAATTTCTCAGTTTATCCTATAGGTTTTTAATATTTATAATTACTCATCTTTAACTTCTTCAAGTTCTATGACTTCTACGTTTTCATTTTCCAAATTATCAGATATATCAGCTATACTATTATCATCACTTGCTTTATCTTCTTTGAATTCTTCGTAACTTACCTTTGTTTTTTTAGGTCTTTTTTTGTATGTAAGAATTAAATATATAATTGATGCAAGTATTGCTCCTACAATTGGCGCAACTATAAAGAGCCACACTTGTGACAACGGTGTTATATCTCCTTGTACAGCTTTAGCAAGGGCTGGTCCAAAACTTCTCGCTGGATTAACTCCTATTCCTGTAAGGGTTATACCAAAAAGATGTACAGCCGAAAGTGCCATACCTATAACAATACCAGCTACATTTTTATAGCGCTTATTTGCTGTTACTGAAAGTACAGTAATGACAAAAATAAAGGTAAGTATCATTTCAACAAGAAAAGCACCCCATACGTCAATATTTAAAAATTCCGATTGTGCGCCATAACCATTTGTTCCAAAACTTAAAAGGTCATATCCATAAGCTTCATACTGCTCCACAGTATCAGTACTTAATGAAATAGAGATACCATACATTGCAAAGCCGCCGGCAACTCCTCCTAACATCTGGGCTACTATGTACCCCATAAAATCAATAAAGTTCATTCTCCTAGATATCAACATTGCAAGCGATACAGCAGGATTAATATGACACCCTGATATACTTCCTATAGAGTAAAACAAAGCGGTCATAACAAATCCAAAAATAAGTGCAATTCCAACTACACCAAGATACCCAGGATATCCACCTGTAAATGATGTTGCTCCACATGCCGTAAATGTAAGTATAAATGTACCTAAAAATTCCGCAAGATATTTTCTCATACACACTCCATTTCTGCAGACAATTAGCCTTATGTAATGTTACTATGCCTGCTATGCAAATAAATTATTGGCAAGTAAATATTGACACTTTTCTACTCGCTTATGACACTACTTAATAGTTACGCAGATACTACTTAACTTAGAACTATAAAAAAGGCAAAAACTTTTAACAGTTATTCCCATTAAATATGTTTTTGCCTTTTTAATTTTAACATTTTTTAAATTAATTTAACGTGAGTTCGACAAATAAAAAAGCCCATAAATATATTTCTTATGGTATAATT
>URYE01000006.1 GCA_900551945.1 uncultured Eubacterium sp.
AAACGAACGTCCTGCTTTGAACATTTTACCTACGGAAAGACTACTCCGTAGAACCCAATATTCAGTCGTTAAATTTATTATAACATAATTTTGTTTTTTAACAAGTATATTCACACAATTTCTACAATTTTATTTTTATTTTTTATTCAAATATGTAGTTTGTGGATTGTATATTAGACAATGGATTTGTCAAGGCTTTTTCCTTTATTTTTCCTGAATTTACGACGATTTATGACAATTAAACAAAACATATTTTCTGTTCTTTGATAAGAATTTCACAATGAATATTCACAGTGCTTTGTGGATAATGTGGATAACTTTGTGAATAACTCCTTTTAGGCTTAAAATGGGGATTTATTTTGTGGATAACTTTTTTGTGAATTATTCACAATTGTGGATAACTTTTGTTATTTTTGCTACCGTATGTTTGTTTTGGTAATTATGCACAAAAGACAATATATACTGACTCATATCTTACGGAAGTTTATTGTTGTATCCTAAAAAATATTTATTTATTTTTTTGTTTTTTGTGGAATAATTTGTGATTGGTTATTGTTGGAATTTATTTTGTTGTATTTTATGATAAATTAATGTATTGTTAATGTCAATTGATACCAAGCAAGGTCTAGTTATGTTTATCATTTTTAGTAATAGAAATGTTGGATTTGCTTAATAATTTTAAAAAGAAGGAGTTTATTTATGAATAGGAAAACAGTTGTGATTACGGGAGCTTCTAGGGGGATTGGGAAAGCTGTGGCATTGGCTTTTGGTTCTGACTCTTATAATGTTGTTATTAACTGTGTTAATAACTCTGAAAAATTAAATGAAGTAAAGGATATTCTTATATCAAAAGGTGCTGAATGTGAAGCCTTTGTTGGTGATATTAGTGATTATAATATTGCTTGTGAAATGTTTGATATTGTAAATAGTAGATTTGGTAGAGTTGATATCCTTATAAACAATGCTGGAATATCTATTGTAGGGCTTTTTCAAGATATGACTAGAGCTGAGTGGGACAGGCTTATGAATGTGAATGTTGGCTCTGTTTATAACTGTTGTCATTTTGCTGTGCCTAATATGATACACAATCACAGTGGTAAAATCATTAACATTTCTTCTGTATGGGGAGTGTGTGGGGCTAGTTGTGAAGTTGCTTATTCTGCAACTAAGGGAGCAATCAATTCCTTTACTAAAGCATTAGCAAAGGAGCTTGCTCCTAGTAATATTCAAGTAAATGCTATTGCTTGCGGTGCTATTAACACTGATATGAACGCTTTCTTATCAGAAGAAGATATGGCTAGTCTTATTGATGAAATTCCTGCTCAAAGACTCGGAACTGGAGAAGATGTAGCAAAATTAATTCTTGACCTTACCTCTGGAAATGATTATCTTACAGGGCAGATTATTCAACTTGATGGTGGTTGGATTTAATACTTAAAAAGCCACAATACTTCCACTTATTAATTAAAACAAGTATGGAAATATTGTGGCTTTTTATATTGCTAACACTTTTGGGGTTTAATATACAATCACTTACAAATATTCTCAAAAACATATAAAACTAATGATTTTTTGTGTTAAAATGCAATATCAGAAATATAATATTATCAGAAATAAGATTTATCTATTGTAATATTTGCATAGCAGTTGTCTTTTACTGCAAATATGTCATCACGAATTTTTTTCTTTAATACTTCGTCTGGTATTTTATATCCAAATGGTATTACTATATCAAATATTAGATTTGTTCTATGTGGGCCTGTTACTACTCTGAAATCGTGCATACTAATTTGTGGGTCTATATTTTGTATTACTTGTTGTGACACATTTTTTAACTCATTAATTGAAGCGTCATCTGTAACTACAGGGTCCATGTGGATTGTTATTCCACAATGGAACTTTTGCGACACTTTATGCTCTGCCATGTCTATTATATCATGTGCTTTTAGCATATCCATTTCATAAGGTATCTCCGCATGAACTGTAACAAATACTCGCCCCGGACCGTAGTCATGCACTATCATATCGTGTATACCCATAATTCTTTTATCTTCAAGAATACAACTTGTTATTTCATTTACAAATTCTTTTTCTGGTGGTTTGCCAAGTAATGGTTGAATTGTATCATTTGCCGCATCAATACCTGCTAAAAATACGAATACTGCCACTATAACACCGGCAATTCCATCTATATTATAGCCTGAAAATGATGAAATAAATAATGACACAAGTACTACTGTTGTTGCTATACAATCGGACATACTGTCTGTTGCTGTTGCTTTCATGGCAGCAGAGGAGATTTTATTTCCCAATCTAGTATTAAATAATGCCATCCACATTTTCATTAAAATTGAACCCACCAAAATTATAACAGACAATAAGCTAAACTCCATAACTTCTGGGTGCATTATCTTTTCTACAGAGCTTTTAAATAATTCAATTGCCATGATAATTATAATAGAAGCAACTAAAAGCCCTGAAAGATATTCAACTCTGCCATGACCATACGGATGTTCGCTGTCTGGCGACTTTCCTGCCATTTTAAAACCAATTAATGTTATCACTGATGAACCTGCGTCTGACAAGTTATTAAATGCGTCTGCCGAAATAGAAACTGCCCCTGTTATAATTCCTGCAATAAATTTAAACGAAAATAAGATGACATTACATATTATTCCCACAATTCCTGCAAACACACCATAGCTTTGACGAACCTGTGGATTATCAATATCTTCACTATTTTTTACAAATGTTTTTACAAGTAAATTAATCATTATCTAACACTCCTTTCTAATTTTTTGAAAATTAGGCGTTTGCGAAACTTCTCAAGCCGCATAAACTCTAACTTCTTTGAACCTCTATTTTGCAATGCTCCTCACTGAAATAAAAACTTTTATATCTATTTTGCCTAAATTTCAAGGTCTAAAATATCATATTGGGGCTTATTTCTATGCAAAATACATAAATTATGTTCAATTCATTTCGCAATTACCTATTTTTGAAAATAAACATTCTATAATAATATTTTGAAAATACATTTTTTTAAATATACAACCTTATACGAACTAGACATACTGTTATTTTATAATATGTTTTTTATTGTTTTTTATTACTATACTATATTATTTGTTTATAATCAATGGGTTAGATATATCTAACTTTTCTTAGTTATAACTGTGTCAAATCCTACAAATATAACTCATAGTTCTTTTTAATAGAATGTTTATTGCTATCTTATGCAAAGTTTTTACAAGAAAAATTATAAAACTCAAGTGTGGCATAATGTTTACTGCAAATCGTTGACGTTGTATAATTAGTTAGTATTTCACAATTAATATCTATAAGAAATGGAGACTATTATGGAAAATTTATTTTTAACTTCAACACCAGAAGAACTTGGTATTAAGTCTGAATGGATGATTAATTTTTTAGACCGATTAAATAAGCAGGAGCTACCTGTTCACAGTGCTATTATTATGCGCCACGACCGTATATGTATGGAAGCTTATTATAAACCTTATACAAGGGACACTTTACACCGTATGTTTTCAATTACAAAAAGTCTTGTGTCTATTGGAATTGGACTTCTTGAAGAAGAAGGTAAACTTTCATTAGATGACCATATTGTTGATTATTTTCCTGAAAAACTTCCCAAAAATGGAGCTTATAAATATACTAAAATGCTTACGATTAGACAAATGCTTGCAATGACAACCTGTCACGACAAGACTACTTATAAAGCAAATGGCGTTACTGATTGGGTTGGTTCATTTTTTACTGTAAAGCCTAATCACGTTCCTGGAACTAATTTCGCTTATGATACATCTTCTACACATGTACTTGGTGCATTAATTGAAAAATTATCTGGCATGGAGCTTTTAGAATATCTTCGTGTTAAATTTTTAAATGAACTAGGCTTTTCAAAAGATGCTTATATATTAAAAGACCCTTATGGAGTACCTCTTGGCGGTTCTGGACTTTGTGCAACTCCTTATGATATTTTAAAGGTTATATATCTTATTGCAAATGATGGCAAAATGAATGGCAAGCAACTTCTTCCTGCCGAATATATCAAAGCTGCAAAAACTAAGCAAAGTGACCCTTATGGCAAGCAAAGCACACTTGAAGAAATTCAAGGCTATGGTTATCAAATATGGATGACTCGCCATAATGGATATGTGATGTTTGGAATGGGCGGTCAGCTTGCATTATATGTGCCAGATAAGGATATATTTATGGTTACTACCTGTGATGCACAAGGCAGACAAGGTGGCGTTCAGCTTATATATGAATCTTTTTGGAATGAAATTTATAATAAAATATCTGACACACCTTTTGATGAAAATAAAGAAAGTTTTTCTAGGCTTAATGAATTTTGTAATTCACTTAAAATATTTACTATGCCTGGTGAATTTACTTCTCCTATTATTGATAATATTAACAATACTTTCTATATTTGTGATGAAAATGCTTGTGGGGTTAAAAATGTAAGTGTGCATTTTGATAATAATGAAGGTGGTACATTTTATTATGAAAATGGTTCTGGCAAGCATGAAATTAAGTTTGGCATTGGAGAAAATGTTATTCAGCAATTCCCTGATTATGACCTTAAATGTGCTGTTTCTGGGGCATGGCGACTTGATTCATATTTTCTTATTAAGGTTCAGATTATTGACTCTGCAATAGGC
The DNA here is from genome assembly GCA_900551945.1 of uncultured Eubacterium sp. Taxonomy (GTDB): domain Bacteria; phylum Bacillota; class Clostridia; order Lachnospirales; family Lachnospiraceae; genus Lachnospira. The sequence continues at coordinate 4,689 of URYE01000006.1, forward strand.
AATATTTATATGGGACTTAATTTTAAAGACGAATATATCACAGTTATGTTTAGAAAGATTGAGGAGAGTCTTTTTAATGAATATAGTGGGGTCTTTAGTGGGAAAAGGAATTTGTAGTTTTTATAAAGGAAGCAGAAAGGGCATTTAATAGTTGATGAATGAAAGCTAAGTAGTTCTAAGATGTGCTGATTTATGTAACAAAGCCTAACGTGAGCACAATCAATGCGACATCGTGTCGCTGATTGTTTGCCCCGCCGTCCTGTCGGGGCATCACTGTTTTTTTACAGCACAACTAAGAACTACTAAACTTTCACCATATACTATCAAACGCCCTTTCTGCTTCCTTTTTACCACTACAATTGAGGGAGAGTGTATAATTTATCTTATATGTTAGTTTCTAAACACTTATCATATGTTCTTAAAATATACTCCATTTTTCTTTTTACACCACTACAATTGAGAAAGTGGCGTATATATTTATCTTATATGTTAGACTATTATATTGCACTTCTTAAACTGACTGCACTATCGAAAGGATTTGCTCTAGTCTTTTTTCATAGGAATGGTATTGGGATACTAGGGCATGACCGTTTTTTGCTATTTGTTCTCTTTCTTCATCGTGAGTTAGATAGTATTGTGCCTTATTTAACATATCGTCTATGCTTTCATAGTATACTATGTGTTTTCCATTTTCAAAAAGCGATGGAAGCTCGGCTTGGAAGTTTGTTAGAAGAAATCCACCTGCGCCTAATACATCCCACACTCTTAATGGAATACCGCTTCTTATATTTCTTATTGTAAAATTCATATTGACTTTTGAACGATTAAATACCTTTGGCATATCATTTTCATAGTTTACACTTCCAATTACATCTACGCCTATAAGCTCATCATTTGACTTATCTGTGTAAAGACTTACATGACATTTTGTGGCTAATTTATTAAGGCAAGTGATACGTTCAAACTGTGCCATTTTATAACCTAAAAATGTTGTTGAAAATACTAATTTTAAATCAGAAAAGGAACGCTCGTCTTTTTGAAAGTCTATAATCTGTGATAACTGTTCTAATACGTCTACTGTCAACATTCTGTCAAATATATTTTCACCGAACCAATCAAGCTGTGCCACCATTGCAGCATCAAAATAGCCTTTTAAATATTCTGGTAATTTGTCTTTTATTCCATCGTAGGAATTTTTATGATACAAACCACCTACAAATGATATGTCAGCCGAAAATCTATCAAGCTCTGCTTTAGGCGAATTTTCTAACAGTTCATCAATTCGTTTTGTGTTGACTGCTAGTGGAAGATAGTATACATTTTTAACTCCCATCTGCTTAAACTGCACATATGAGAACTTGTCAAATATAAACACATAATTACATTCATTAAATATTGACTGATGAAACATGGCTATAAGTGGGCTGTCTACTGTCCATGAAACGTATTTTTTGCCTATTTTTTCGCATATATCTGACACTCTAGGAAAATAATTTACAGTAAATATCAAATCATACTCTAAAAACACATCTATTAACTCTTGAGAATAATATATCTTTTTGGAACTTTCCTGCTCTTCAAAAATGTCTGCTTCATGCCCTAAATTTCTCATAGCACTTTGTATATCTTTTTGATTAAAAACATTCCATTTATAAATAAGTATTTTCAAAATATCACCTCATTATATTAATCAGCATATTGTGATGTAATTCCAAAATATTCTTCTAATGATAGCCCTGAATTATAAATCTTTGTAGCCATATCTACGCCAACATATCTTAAATGCCAAGGTTCATACTGGTATCCTGTTGCACTGTCTTTTCCCTTTGGAAATCTTACTATAAAACCGTACTCATGTGCGTGTTTATCTACCCATGCACTTTCGGCAGTATTGCCAAAGGAGTCATCAATTGAATTAAGGTCAAAGCAAAGTCCTGTTTGATGTTCTGAGTAGCCTGGTCTTGATGAATATGTATCGGCAAGTTCTTTTCCATCTTTTTGAACGTAACTATTGTATACTGTTACTTGTCTTTCATAAGACCTAAAACCTGATGAAATGTATATATTAAGTCCTTCACTTGCGGCTGCTTTTTGCATTTTACTAAATGCTTCTTTTACTTCACTTGTAAGGTCGCCCGGATTGTATGTTGATGGAAGTTGATATGACTTGTTTGCAATTAACACGCCTTCAATATATGTAGCACCGTCAATAACTTCTATTTTATAGCCTTTGCTTGTTACGGCTGCGTCTGAATTAGAATTAGATGTATTTTGAGAATTACTGTCTGTAGTTGTATTTTGTGTTTCGTTTTGGGTATTTGACACACTTGCATTTGCTTCTGCTACGGAATTTTCTTGTGTATTGTCTGATGATGTTTCATTGTTATTATTTCCACAAGCTGTTAATGATAGTGTAAATGTTGCTAGTATTAAACATACTGTAAGTGTTTTTTTTACATTTTTTCTAAACATAATTATCCTCATTTCCATTTTTTATATATTTTTATGGAATATTATTATATTCTGCTTGTTTGTAAATTGCAAATATTTTTGTACTGTTTGTTGTGCGTTTTTATATATTGAAAGATAGCAGAGTTATATAAAACAGTCACACACCAGTGAAAGTACAATCACCCATATTTGTATGTCATCATCGAACAAGGATGTTCGCTGTTGCCATACAAATATAGATGACTGTTCTTTAAATGGTGTAATTCCTTGTTTTATATAATTCTGCTATCTTAATTGAGGTTTATTGGCGTACGCAATTCCACTTTAAAAATTGGGTAGGGGGAGTTTATATTTTCAATCCAACTTGATGTTGGATAGGCTTAGTCGGTGAGTTTTTGTAGGAAGGCTCTTGTTCTTTCGTTGTCTGGGTTATCTATTACGTCTTCTGGCTTTCCTTGTTCTACGATTACGCCACCGTCCATAAATATTACTCTATCTGCTACTTTTCTTGCAAAGTCTATTTCGTGTGTTACTATTATCATTGTCATTTTTTCACTTGCAAGGTCACGAAGTACTTTTAATATTCCCGCTGTAATCTCTGGGTCTAGGGCTGATGTCGGTTCATCAAAGAAAAGCATTTTAGGGTTCATTGCCAATGCTCTTGCTATTGCAACTCTTTGCTGTTGACCACCAGATAACTGACATGGGTAATTGTCTGCTTTTTTATCAAGACCAACTTTTTCAAGTAATGACATTGCTTCTTTATATACTTCGCTTTTATCTCTTTTTTGCACATGAATAGGCGCATCTGTAACATTTTTTATAACGGAATAATGTGGGAACAGATTAAAATTTTGAAATACAAGTCCAAAATTATTTTTTAATTCCCTAAGCTGTTCTTTTGAAACGTATTGTGTTTTTTCATTTTCTGCATTAACAGTAGCACTCTTTCCACAATAAGCTAGTGTTCCTGCGTCCATCGTTTCAAGAAGTGTTGCGCATCTTAAAAGTGTTGATTTTCCTGAGCCTGATGGACCTATTATTGCAACGACTTCTCCCTCATTAACTTCAAGTGATATATCTTTTAACACATCAAGTTCGCCAAAGCTTTTTTTGATATGCTTCATTTCTAATAACTTCATAAATAAAATCCTTTCGTTTGCTTTAAACTTAATCTTTACATTTTATCTATAATAATTCATTTTATTTTCAAGTCTTTCCATGATGTATGCCACTATAAAGTTAAATATGTAATAGAAAAGTCCCGCAACAAATAATGGCATTATACTTGCTTGTGTAGCTGCAACTTGTTTTGCTAATGTAAACATTTCTGTATATGCGAGTGCAAATGCTAATGAAGTATCTTTAACAAGTGTTATAACTTCATTAGTTACTGGTGGAAGTACTGCCTTTACCATCTGTGGAAATACTATTTTTATAAATGTCTGTGACTTTGAGTAGCCTAATACATCAGCGGCTTCATACTGCCCCTTTGGAACACTTGCTATACCTGCACGATATATTTCTGCAAAGTATGCTGCATAGTTTAACGAGAAGCCTATAACTACTGCATAAAATCTATAAGAGTATGAGAGCGAAAGTCCAAATATATAATATGGGCCAAAAAATACTACAAGTAACTGTAACATTAATGGTGTTCCACGCATGATTGATATGTAAATCTTAGCAATCCATTGAAGTACTTTTAACTTTGACATTCTTATAAATGTAAGCAAAAGTCCCAATGGAAGTGAAAATATTAATGTAAGGAAGAATATCACAAGTGTTGATACCATACCAGATGACAACTGTGACAATACATCTATAAAGCCATTTGTGCCTTTTCCATCTGTAGCACTTACCTCCGCCTTCATAACTGAGTCTTTACCTACTTCGCCTAAACATACACTTTCCTCAACGCCCCACTTCTTAGCAATTTCCATAAATGTACCATCAGCAAGCATTTCTTTTAATGCTTCTTCAACTTCATCTCTTAAACTTGTATTGCCCTTTTTGAAGCCAATTCCATATTCTTCTGAAGATATATGTTCATCCAACATTCTAAATGAATTATCTCTTGCTTTAAGTTCATAACTTGCCACACCTATATCCATACATATTGCATCAACTGAACCTGACTCAAGGTTCATAAATGCGCTGTTATAATCTCCAACCTGTTGAAGTGATGAAAAGCTTTTTGCAAGTTCAAGATTGCGCTCCTCTGCGTCATCGCCTGTAAATGCAGCTAAGGCTGATGAGTCTGACTGAACTGCAACAACTTTTCCTGCAAGGTCTGACAACGCATTTATTTGTGAATTTGCCTTTACTATTACTACTTGTGAATTGTCAATGTAAGCTGATGACCAAGTGTAATCATTTTCTCTGCCATTCATTGTGAAGCCGTTCCAGATACAATCAATTGTTCCTGAATTAAGCTCCATATCTTTACTATCCCAGTCTATTGGCTGTTTAACTAATGTCCACCCCTTTTTATCACATACGGCTTGCGCCAAATCTAAATCGAAGCCCACATATTCTCCGTTGTCGTCCTTATAGCCATAAGGCGGAAACTCTGCATCAAAACCTACTGTGAATTTGCCATCGTTATCTGCTTTTGTTTTTGAAGAACAGGCTGTAAATCCCCCCGCTATCATTGAAAGCATTAGGAGAATTACAAGCATTTTTTTAATATTTGTTCCTTTGTTATATAACTTTGTGATTTTCGCTAACAAAATACTATCCATACCTTTCCTTTATTACTTTATTACGTTATTACTCTATCGTAATAACTCTTTTAGTATACTATATAGTTAGGATTTTCACAATAATTTTTTAAATTGATTTATTTATTGTAAACAAAAGCTTATATATGCGGTTTGTGACACTTATTTATAACAAAAAAAGAACGGTAGTCCTTTCACAACTACCGTTCTTTGTGCTTATTTACGAGTTTCTGACATCTTTTATTATTAATGTACTTTTCTGAATAGATTAGTGAAGCTCTCGCCACTTTTCCGTTCTTCTAAGTTCAATTACTAAGATTTAACTGCGGTCCAATGAAGTTCTCACCATTGTTCCCTGTCTTATCTTTTCTTTGTCAGCAAAAATATAATCATCTCAATCAAATGAAGCTCTCGCCATTATCTCTAATTCTTATATGTTCTTTAAATTTGTTGAAGCTCTCGCCAACATTTCTAAATATTTGCTTTTTTACATTAATTGATATAATTCTAAGTTTAATGAAGCTCTCGCCATTATTCCTATTATTAATATCTTAATTACTTTTTGAAAATATATAATAAATTATCACTTAATTGATTATTTATTATGAAATAAAATTTTGTGAAGCTCTCGCCACTTATTCTATTTGTTATTTTCTTTCTTGTAATTGTTCCCGATGTCTTTTGTGATTATTATAATACACTATAATTGTATTTTTGTCAATACAATATTTTAATATTTTTGATATTTTTTTATTTTTATATCTTTATATATTGTTAGATATGTATATTATAGTGTTTTTATACACAAACATTTGTGTATTTAATCTTAATTTTTTATTATATTTTATATGCCAACTATTTGAAAAAATACGCACTACGAGCCTTTTAAATTATTACACCAATTAGTAAGGTTTTTTACAATCTCAGACTTTGACTTGTTGTTCTCATAAATAAAAATTCCCTTTCCACTTCTATAAATAATAAAAGATTGGAAAGGGGCTTTAGATTTTTGTATTCTATTGTTCAGTGCTTATACCAAGTAACTGTTTTGCTTTTTCAAATGAGTCCTTATGTATAAAAATATCACACTTTGAATTTTTGCTATTATCAAGAAACTTAAATAAGCCTTTGTGATACTTCCACTTTTCAAAATATGAAATATTATTTTTACGCAATATTCTCTCAATTTTTCTACATTCTTCCATAGTAACTTCTGAACGAAGCAAACGTTCATTCGTTCCAAATTCTAGCATAAAAACACTCCCTTTTTTCTAAATTAAAATCTGTGGATAAAATAAAATCTAAGCTGACAGCAATAAAAGATTTATAAAGCTTTTAATAATATAAATGACATGATAATAATTTCTGCTAAAAAATTATAGCACAACTTTTTTGTGATTTCTATATAAAAATTTCTAAAAATATCGCTATAAACCGCATAAATACGAACAAATTTCAACATAATATCCTATATATTTCTTTAAAAAATAAACTTATATTTTATCTACTTTGGTATATTTATGATTTTATTTTCAATAATTAAGTATTTAATATTTTTATGTTAAAATAATTATTCTTGTTATAGTAATGTATGTTTTTTACGACATATTTTTTAAAATCACAAAAAAAGCTGAGAATTTGTTTTTAATTAATAAACAAATAGTAAAGTGAATTAAAAATATTTGCTTAACATATAAAAATCCCCACTTACTTTAATATAAGTGGGAATTTTATTATTATGTAATTTTTTAGAAGAAACGTTCTACTAGATTTTTTGAATACTCTGCTGTTTCGTCCATGTCGCCAAAGCTCATAACTTCTCCTGCGTAGTATGTACCAAGTTGTCCCTGCCAGCTTTCAACTTCATCGTACCAACCTGTTTTATAATCTTCTGGCTTAAGATGTGGAAGATAATACCATGATTTTTCATTTATCATCTCATCAACTTCATAACCACACATCTTCATATCTTCATAAACGTGCTTTCTACAATCGTCTGTTGTAATTCCACGTTCTGGGTCGCCTAGTACATAGGCTGTTATTACTTGGTCTTCTTCACCCGGTCATCTATGATAATATACCATCATGTGACCAGCTCTTTCTCTGCACATATTTCCTTGAAGATATGCACTGATTTTTGGATATTTCTTTACTGTAAATACAAACACTTTGTAATCATTTGAAATTATTTTTGAAAAATATTCCTTTTCTTTGTCTGTTGCATCAAAGTACTGTGGCATAAATTCAAGTGGCGCAGTTACTATAATCTTATCAAATTCTTCAGTTCCTTGTGATGTAGTAACTTCTACTTTTCCATTTTCTCTTACTACTTTAGTAATCTCTGTATTAAATTGTGGCTTGTTGTTAAGCTTTTCTGCAAGAAGCTCCCAGATATGCTGTGTTCCGTTTTTCCAACACCACAAACCGTCTTTTGTTACAAACTGTGTAAGTGTATCTTTATCGAGGTATTTTACAACGTAGGCTGCTGGAACTTCGTTCATATATCCATATCCAAATGATGTATATGGGTTAATCACTAACTTTTTAATCTTAGGTGTCTTTAACTTATCGCAAAATGAAGAAAAATCTTGTGCTAAATCAAGACTAGTTCCGCCATGACCATTTTTTGTAGCATTAGGATACTTTGCATCAAGAATACTGTAAAACTTCTTTGTCTGATTTAACACACTAAGACTTTCTAACTTACTTATCGGATTAAACACTTCTCCTGTGACTTCATCTCTAAATTCTCTATCAAGTGCTGGGCCTTCTGGGTGTCCCATGCCTATATAGTCCATTACTTCACGAATAGTATAATAAGTAGGGCAGCCCATCATCGCTCCCATTTCGTATCTCTTTCCCTTATATTCTGGTGAATAACACTTACCACCAACTCTTTCTGACTTTTCATAAATAGTGATATTTTTATATCCTTTTTTTTCAAGATACATAGCCGCTGTAAGTCCTGCAGGGCCAGCTCCAACTATACATACTCTATCGTTAATATTTGCCATAATTTTATATCCCCCATGGCTATATCATGTAGTTTCAAAAACCATATAGCATAGTATATTCTTCTATTATGTATAAGTCAAGCAACTTTTTATGTAAGTGACTTCTTTTCAAGCCATTTTCCTGACTTAAATCTCCATACGAACATCACCGACCTTGCTGCCCAGTCTACGAACATTCCAATCCAAACTCCAAGCACTCCCAAGCCTAACATTATGCCAAACACATAGCTGCTTCCAACTCTAAATATCCACATTGAAAATATACTAACTAACATAGTAAATGTTGCATCTCCCGAAGCTCTTAGCGCATTTGACAAGGTAAATGACAATGGCCATATAAAGAGTGATGTAACACTAAAGCACCTTAAAATCAATATTGCAATAGAATGTGCTTCAATAGACAAATTAAAGATTGATGATACAACTCCTGCTGAAAGGAAAAGTATAATATTACATATCCAGTCACCGAGATATGCAAGTTTAATAATTTTCTTTGTATATGAAATAGCCTGTTCTTTATCGCCTGCACCAACGCATTGACCTACTATTGTAATAAGTGCAAGTCCCATTGCTGAACCTGGGATATTGGCAAAGTCTATTATTGTATAGCCTACTGAATTTGCTGCAATTGAAGCTGTTCCAAAAGTTGATACCATACTTGTTACTGAAAGCTTACCAATCTGAAACATACCATTTTCAATACCACTAGGTATACCTATTGTCAATATCTTCTTTATAATATTACTGTCTGGCTTAAACTCATTAAGCTTTGTTATTCTTATAGGATTAGTCTTTCCACATACTAAAGCAAGCATTACAAAGCCTGCTACTAATCGACTCAACAGTGTTGCAAATGCTACGCCAAATACAGCCCAGTGAAAGCCGAATACAAATATTGCATTTCCAGCTACATTTATTATATTCATAAGAACACTTATTTTCATACTTATAGAACTATTTCCTACACTTCTAAATATAGCCGCTCCTGCATTATATAATCCTAAAAATGGAAATGAAACAGAAGTTACCATAAAGTATAATATAGCACTTTCCATAACGCTTTCTTCTACATGACCAAATATTGCACCTAAAAGTGGTCTTGTACAAGTAAGTGATATTATCATCATTGTTACAGCAAATATAACAAGAACTGTTTCTAACTGTGCGCCTGATTTTTGCGCCTGTTCATCTTCTTTTTTTCCAATATACTGACTACACACAACTGCCCCACCTGTGGCTAATGCCGCCATTACTTGAATGATAAGACGGTTAATGTTATCTACAAGCGCAACACCAGATATAGCCGCTTCCCCTGCTTGTGAAACCATAAGTGTATCTACCATCCCCACACTTACGGCTAACAACTGCTCAAACATTAAGGGAATAATTAATTTTTTTAAATCTTTATTACTAAATAACATTTTTTATTCCTTTATTTTATCTAAATTTATTCTGCACCTATCTAATGCAAGCTTCATTCCACTTATTGCTTAACACAATAGAATATGTATCTTACTGCATAGTATTAAAATATGCAGTAAAATAGGGCTGTCGCAATAAAATCTCTTACAAAATATAGATAATTAATATTAACTCTACGTCTTGTATTGATTTTTTAATGCGACAACCCCTTTAAAAATATATTATAGTATTTTTACTTTACTTCATATATCCAGCCTTCTGGTGCTTCAATCTTACCTTGCTGTATACCTGTTAATGTATCGTAAATCTTCTTAATTGTTGGTCCCATTTCTTCCATTCCGCTTGGGAAGTTGATTTCTTCTCCATGATTTACAATCTTACCTACTGGTGAGATTACTGCGGCTGTACCACAAAGACCACATTCTGCAAAGTCTTTTACTTCATCGAAGTATACTTCTCTATGTTCTACTTCCATTCCTAAGTATTTTTCAGCAACGTACATAATTGAACGACGTGTAATTGATGGTAAAATACTATCTGACTTTGGAGTTACAAGCTTGCCATCTTTTGTTATAAAGATGAAGTTTGCGCCACCAGTTTCTTCTACCTTTGTTCTTGTAGCTGCGTCAAGATACATATTTTCTGCAAAGCCTTCTTCATGTGCTGTAACTATTGCATGTAAGCTCATTGCATAGTTAAGACCAGCTTTGATATGTCCTGTACCATGAGGTGCTGCTCTATCGAAATCTGAAACCTTGATTGTAATTGGCTTTGCACCGCCCTTGAAGTAAGGACCAACTGGTGTTACAAGTATTCTGAACTGATATTCATCAGCAGGTTTTACACCGATTACTGGGTTGCTTCCAAACATATATGGACGAATGTAGAGTGTTGCACCTGAACCGTAAGGTGGAACCCATGCTTCATTTGCTTTTACTACATCATTAACTGCCTGAATGAATTTTTCTTTAGGGAATACTGGCATTTCAAGTCTTCTTGCTGAGTCTTCCATTCTCTGTGCATTGAGGTCTGGACGGAATATAACTATTTTTCCATCTTCTGTTGTATATGCTTTCATTCCTTCAAAGCAAGTCTGTGCATACTGTAATACACCTGCACATTCACTAATAACTACTTTATCGTCTTCTGTGATAACTCCGTTATCCCATGCTCCGTCTTTATAATTTGCTACAAATCTTTTATCTGTTTTGATGTATCCAAAACCAAGATTTGCCCAATCGAGATTTTTCTTTTCCATATCTACTACTTCCTTCCATTATTGATGTAAATGTCACCGTTCCAAGCCACATAATGGTACATAGCCACGAACCGTAGCACTTAAAATACTGAAATGTATTAACACCTCATACTTAAGTTGTATTTTACCGCTATGACATACTAAAGTCAATATTTTATTTGTTATCTTGAATTTTCACATTTTGCATTTTTAAACTGTGCCGAAAGATATCAACAGTATATAAACACACACCAGTAAAAGAACAATAGGACATATTTGTATGTCATCATCGAACAAGTCTGTTCGCTGTTGCCATACAAATATATCCCACTGTTCTTTTAATGGTGCATTTAGTTTATATACTGCTGATATCTTAAAAAAGTTTATTATAATGCAAAATGCGAAAATTCTAGTTCACTATATACATACTTCTATCTTACGGGAAGTTATTTTTCAAATGAATACTTTTAATTAGCTTTTCCACTTTATTTTGACTACTCTCCACAGCAAACCATGTTTTTTCGCCACTTATTTATAATGTTACTATAATTACAACCTTTTATTATAATTGGCTTGTAACAATTTTTATTTATGCAAGCAAGGTCATATCAAACTTATTATTCTCTATCGAGTAATGTTTGATAAAAGTTGAAGTAGTCTGTTCGTTTGTCAGCTGTAAATGCCATTGCTGACCTCGGATGTTGATTTTGTTGTCCTGTTAGCATATATTGTACGTCACAGCCCCATACTACGCCTGACGCTTTTAATGGGAGCATATGATTTTCTACAAACTTTAACACTGGATTTATGCTATATTTTGGATTTCTTAAAAAGCCCATAAGAAGTTCCATATAGCAATTACCTGCGCCTCTGCCCATTCCGCTCATTGTTGCGTCAAGGTAGCTTACTCCTGTTGTACAACTTTCTATTGTGTTAGCAAAGGCTAACTGTTGATTATTGTGGGCATGTATTCCTATTCTTTTTCCATATTTTTCTGCTATTTTTAAATATTTCTTTGAATAAGCTATTATTTGCTCAGGGTAAAGTGAACCGTAACTGTCTACGAGATATATTACATTTGCCTTGCTCTTGCCTAACATATCAAGGGCTAAATCTAATTCTTTTTCACTAGCTGTTGAAACTGCCATGATATTGATTGTAACTTCATATCCTAAGTCTGCACAGTAGTTAATCATTTCTATGGCAGCAGGAATTGTATTAACATAAGTTGCAATTCTTATCATATCAATTACACTGTCTTTTTTTTGAATGATATCTTTTTTATAGTCTGTTCTTCCAACATCTGCCATTACTGCTATCTTTAAATCTGTGTTATTATCACCTACTATTTCTCTTATGCTTTCTTCATCGCAGAATTTCCATTTTCCAAAGTCATCAACACTAAATATATCCTTTGAAGCTTTGTAACCAAATTCCATATAATCAACACCTGCTGCTATATTTGCTTTATATAAATCTTTTACAAATTCATCATCAAACTTAAAATCGTTTACAATTCCACCATCTCTTAATGTACAGTCTACAACCTTAATATCAGGTCTGTATGATACAAGTTCGCCTTTTCTACCCATTACTTTTCCTCCAATGTATTTTTCACTTTAAAGTGTTAAACTTTAAAGTATTATAGCACTAATATTTAAAAAATCAAGTGAATATAAGAATTTTCTGCAAATTTTTCTTATTTTATTTATTAAAACCCAAATACGAGTATATATATAAAACAAATTTCCTATATTTATATGATAAATTCAACTAACTTGTCTAGTATTTATCTATTAATAAATATAGGAAATTTTTAAGTTAAGCATATATTCACAAAACAATTTGCATTTTTAATAAAAAATATAATTGTTAAAATATTATTTTTCTACAAGCATATTCATCATAGTATCTATTAAATCTCGTAGTCCATCTATATATTCTGGCGCACTACTGTATTTTTTCCTAGTTGCTCGCCATATAAATAACGGTTCTTTTTCCACTTTAAATATTACTGCTCCACGATATATTTCCACAAAAGAATTGATTTTATCTCCGTTTATTTCCGCCTTTGGCGAAATGCTTATTGTTGTTCTCCACACTGACGGCTGTGAAGTAGTGTCAATTCCACCTTTTATTTCCAAAATACCAATGCGGTGCGCAATTGTCTTTATAATCGCAATTTTTAACAGATTAACTGCGCTTTCTGGAAGTGAGCCATATCTATCTATAAGTTCGTCTTTCATATCTGACATTTCTTCATCATTTTCAAGGGCGGCAATTCGCTTGTAAATATCAAGTTTTTGATATTCACTCTTTATATATGTTGATGGGATAAATGCGTCAACTGTTAAATCAACACTTGTTTCAAAGGCATATTCATTTTTAATTCCTTTTAATTCATTAACGGCTTGATTAAGCATTTTACAATAAAGGTCATAACCTACTGCTGCCATATGACCATGCTGTGATTTGCCTAGTACATTTCCCGCACCTCTTATCTCAAGGTCTTTCATAGCAATCTTAAAACCTGAACCCAAATCAGAAAATTCTCTTATAGCACTTAGTCGTTTTTCTGCCACTTCTGTTATCATTATTTCACGCCTGTATAAAAGAAAGGCGTAAGACGTTCTGTTACTTCTTCCAACTCGACCACGAAGCTGATAAAGCTGTGACAGCCCAAACTTGTCTGCATCTTCGATAATCATAGTATTTACATTAGAAATATCAACGCCAGTTTCAATTATTGTTGTTGATACTAAAACGTCAATTTCTCCATTTATAAATTCATACATAATCTTTTCTAACATACGTTTATCCATCTGGCCATGCGCATATGCCACATTTGCGTCAGGTACAAGCTCTTGCAAATGTAATGCCACTTCATCAATACTTCTTACTCGATTGTATACATAATACACTTGACCATTTCTTGCCATTTCACGATTAATAGCTTCTCTTATCATTTCGTCATTGTGTTCTGTTACAAAGGTCTGTATTGGAAGTCGGTCAACGGGTGGTTCTTCAAGCACACTCATATCTCTTATTCCCACAAGGCTCATATGGAGTGTTCTAGGAATTGGCGTTGCACTCAGAGTTAATACGTCTATATTATTTTTTAGCTTTTTAATCTTCTCTTTATGAGCTACACCAAATCTTTGCTCCTCATCTATTATAAGAAGTCCTAAGTCCTTAAACTCCACATCTTTTGACAACAAACGATGAGTTCCTATTATAATATCCACAAAGCCTTTCTTTAATTCAGAAAGGTCATTTTTTATTTCCTTTGAAGTTCTAAAGCTTGAAAGCTGTGCAACAGTTACGGGAAAGTTTTTCATTCGCTGTTCAAAGGTATTAAAGATTTGCTGTGCAAGAATTGTTGTTGGCACTAAATATGCAACCTGCTTACCCTCTTGAACTGCCTTAAATGCTGCTCTTATAGCTATTTCTGTCTTGCCATAACCTACATCACCACATATTAACCTATCCATAATCTTTTTGCTTTCCATATCTCTTTTTGTATCTTCAATCGCAGTAAGCTGGTCTTGTGTTTCTTCATAAGGAAACATTTCTTCAAATTCTTGTTGCCACACCGTATCAGCACCAAATTGATACCCTTTTTCATTCTGTCTAGCGGCATAAAGTGCAACGAGGTCTTTTGCAACTTCTTCTACTGCACCATGCACTTTTGACTTAGTTCTATTCCAATCTTGTGTGCCTAACTTATTAAGCTTTGGTTTTTTCTCTGTATCAGAAGCGGCATACTTTTGAAGCCTGTCAAGCTGTGTAACAAGCACATAAAGGTCGCTATTATCACCATATTCTATCTTGATATAGTCTTTTTTACTGCCTTCAACTTCAATTTTTTCAATTCCTTTGTAAATGCCAACGCCATAATTTTCGTGTACAACATAATCACCTATATTTAACTCGTTAAACTCGGCAATTGCTTTACCTTCGTACTTTTTCTTTCTTACCTTTTTCTTCTTTTTGCCAGAGAAAATGTCATTTTCAGTGATAACTACAAAACCTAACAACGGATATTCAAAGCCATTATGAATATTGCCATACGTTACCATAACTGTTCCTGCTATGAGTGCTTTTGAATAGTCTTCGCTAAAAAATGCGTCAATATCTCGCTCTTTTAAATCGTCAACAATTCGCAATGCCCTTGTTCTCGAATTGCACACAAGTATTATCTTGTATTTATTTCGCTTATATTTTTTAATATCATCAACAAGATAATCAAAGCTGTTGTTATATGAACTTATGCTTTTTGCGTCAATTCTCATTCTCTCTGCGTCTGAAAAACCTTGTGGCTTATAGTCAAGCGCTGAAAGCATAATTACTTTTCTTTTAGAAAGTATTGCATAAATCTTATCAATACTAGATATCATGTCAGTTTGACCCGAAAGCACATAACCGCCTGCAAGTCTATTTTTCATACTCTCGTCATATTCATATTTTACAAGCTCCATACGTTCTTTAAGTCGGTTAGGTTCGTCTAACACAAATACAGTTTTATCTACTGGAAAATATTCTAAAAATGAAGCTGGTTTTTTTTCAAAATAACTAAAAAACTTACTATAATCACGAACTCTTTCAAGGTCGGCAATATTTTTTCTTGCTCGGTTTATGGCGTCAAGTGTACTTTTATCTTTTTTCTTTTTATCTATGCCAAGCTGTTTGAGCTGTAGTTGTGCTTCTTCTTTTATTTTTTCCATTCCGTCTTCTATTTCATCTTGTGTAAGTATGCACTCTGTCGCAGGAAATACACTATAGCTTTTTACCTTTTCTATAGAACGTTGACTTGACACATCAAATGTACGAATGGAGTCTATCTCATCGTCCCATAACTCAATTCTTACCGGCACTTCGTCTGTGTGGGAAAATATATCTATAATCCCACCTCTTATAGCAAACTGACCTTTCGCTTCTATCATGCCACATCTTTCATAGCCTATACTCACAAGCTCTTTTGCTAATTTTTCCACATCTACAACATCGTCTATATGAAATGTGATTGTATGATTTATATATTTATTAAGTGATATAAGCATATCAGCACAACCGTCTATTGTGGTTACTAATGTAAGACTATTGTTATCTTTGTTTTGCAAAGTATTAATAATTCTATATATACAGTCAAGTCTTTCCCCTACAATCTGACTGCCATGTATGTCTGCACTATAAAAAATAAAGTCTTTCGCTGGGTAATACACACTATTTTTATCAAAGAAATTACAGTCTTCTTGTATCTGCCTAGCTTTCGTTTCGTCATTTGTTATTATTACTTTGAATTTGTAATTATGTGCTATTGCTTGCGCAAAATGGACTTTCTGCGTATCAATACAACCACTCACCATGATATGACCGTTGAGGTGTGTTAATATTTTATCAATCTGTTCCATACCTGCCATTGTAAGTAGTGGTTCGTAAAATGTTTCCATATTTTTCCTCCCTTCTTTTAATAAAATATATCTAAATTTATGTGTTCTCGCATAGAAAAACTGATAGGTAATTTTACAGTTGATTACTAAAAGCTAAGTATTTCTAAGTTGTGCTGATTTAATTTAACCGAACGTGACCGCAATCAATGCAACATCGTGTCACTGATTGCTTGACCGCACCTCCATGTGCAGTCATCACTGGTTTTAGACAGCACAACTAAGAACTACTAAGCTTTTACCATATACTATAAAAGCACCTATCAGTTTCTCTATGCGCCTTTACATTTCGCTCAATATAAAATTTTAGATTATAAACTATTCCTATATATTGCTTAATAAAGTATATGTCAATGGTTAATCATTTTTATCCGTTGTACTTGTTCATTGCACTTGTTATGCCTTCTGTTATTATGCACTCGATTGCATCACAAGCTTTTTCGTTGCCTGCTCTCAAATCGTCATAGAGTTCTTTTGGAAACTTTCCAAGTACCCAGTCAGCTAAATCCCAACCCTTTGGTTTATCACCGACACCCAACTTAACTCGCTTAAAATTATCACTTCCAAGATGAGAAATAATGCTCTTAATTCCATTGTGACCGCCTGCGCTTCCCTTTGCACGAAGACGTAACTTTCCTGGTACAAGACTTATGTCATCAAAAACTACGATAAGGTCATCAATATCAGCTTTGTAATAATCCATAACTTCTCTTATACATTCACCTGAGTTATTCATATATGTTAGTGGCTTAACTAAGATAACTTTTTCTCCACCTATAACACCCTTACCAATAAGCCCCTTATGCTTTGCCATATCTACGCTTATATTATATTTGTCAGCCAATTCATCTATTACAGAAAAACCTGCATTATGCCTAGTTCCCATATATTCCATTCCCGGATTTCCAAGTCCTGCTATTATATACATATCAAATTCCTTTCACACCTTATTATAATCAATTAATTGTATGCAATACACACCATCTCCTAATTAAAAACTAGAGTGAACATACTTTTGCATACTAATACAATGGTAATTTTTAAACTCCAAAAAGTCAATATTTTTACAACAAAAACATACCTTGTCAAACAATTATCTTTTGTACTTGCTAATATAAATGACGATAATACAACAAAAAAGAGACAGCCTATAAAACTGTCCCTTTCTTGCAATAATATTATTCTATAATAATATTATAAAATTATAATTATTTTACAACTACATTAGCTGCTGAACTTCTTACTACCTTACCTGCTGCATCTTTAACTTCTACAAAGAACTCTCTGTTTCCAACTGAACCTGCTGTCCATGTAAGTGTGCTGTTAGAGTTAAAGCCCTGAAGTCTTGCCCACTGGTTAGTTGTCTTATTGTGTACAAGATAGCTGTAAGTATACTTACCATCTCCACCACTAGCTGAAGCACTAATTACAACCTTATCACCCTTAGCTGCTGTTGTCTTATTTACCTTAGCTGTAACTGCAAGAGCATTCTTAGCTGTAATTACTGTCATAGCTTTACTTCTTACTACTTTACCTGTTGAATCCTTAGCATCTACAAAGAACTCTCTGTTTCCAACTGAACCTGCTGTCCATGTAAGCGTGCTGTTAGCACCAAAGTCTTGAAGCTTATACCATTGGTTAGTTACTGTGTTATGTACAATAAACTTATAAGCATATACACCGCTTCCACCATTAGCTGCTGCCTTAATAGAAATCTTATCATTTACAACTGTATTAGTCTTGCTTACTGTTGCATTAACTGTAAGTGCAACATTCTTAGCTGATGTCTTAATATTTATAGCTGAACATCTTACTACTTTACCTGTTGCATCCTTTACATCTACAAATATCTCTCTATTACCTGCTTTGCCTGCTGTCCATGCAAATGTACTGTTAGCACTGAAGTCTTGAAGCTTATACCATTCATTAGTATCTGTATTGTGAATGATAAACTTATATGTATATTTACCACTTCCGCCATTAGCTACTGCTTTAATTGTTACCTTATCACCAGTAACTGTTGTAGTCTTATCTGCTGTTGCCTTAATTGTAAGGGCTTCTACCTTACTATTAACCTTAAACTTGATTGCACTACTTCTTACTACCTTACCTGTAGTATCCTTTACGTCTACAAATATTTCTCTGTTGCCTGCCTTGCCTGCTGTCCATGTTAATGTGCTATTAGCATTGAAGTCTTGAAGTTTGAACCATTCATTAGTATCTGTATTGTGAATAATAAACTTATATGTATATTCTCCGCTTCCACCATTAGCTTGTGCATTGAATACTACTTTATCACCTACGGTAACTTCTGACTTATCTGCTGCTGCCTTAACTGTTAAGTCTTCTGCAACGACTTCCTTCTTATAAAGGTCATTCATAACCTTTTCAACATCATAATCTCCCATGATATTAGATGTTGTGTATTCTTCTGCCTGCTTGCTTGAAAGTAAAGGTCTGTTATTGTTTACAACATATCCTGGTCCATATGAACCATATTCAGCAAATCTTGCATTCTTAAAGCTGTTACCACTCATATCGCCGTATGCTGCGTTAGGAGCAATTGCTCTACCAAGATAACAATTGATAAATACTGTTGCATCATCTTTGCCCCATGGACGAGCCATTCTATAAGAACCATCAGCTACACCATCTTCGGCTGTAAAGCTACAATTGATGAATGTATAGCCATACTTTGTTGCTGCATATGTTCTACCTGCTGTATATACGCCATCAGCCTTATACTGTGTATATCTTGCAACGATATCACAATCATTAAATACTGATGTACCTGCACCATAGATAAAGTCTACATTACCTGTAATATAACACTTATCAAAGTATTGTCTTGTTACAAGATAATTACCATCATCACCCTTAACCCTTGTATCTGTAAGAAGTGAATCTTGATAACCTACAATTCTTACATTTACACAAAGTGTTTCATCAGCAACGATACATAAAGCATCTGCCTGCTGGTCGTTACCATTTGTATAATTATAAGTATTTTCAATAGTAATATTTTCTGCTGTGAAACCAACTGCTGCTGTATCTACATACATTGCATTTCTATCCCACATACTTGTTGCATTGCCATTAGCTACACATACTGAGTAACCAATATTAGTTTTAACTGCATCTTCACCTAAGATACTTACGAAAGGTGCTGTTACTGTAACTCTTTCATTATAAGTTCCGTTCTTTACAAAGATTACCTTTGATGATGTGTTGTCAGCTTTAACTGCTTCAACTGCACTCTGAACTGTCTTATATGTTGGGTATCCATCTTTTTCTGTACCATTCTCACCATCAAATGAAGCATCTACAACCATATCAATCTTAGGATTGCTTACAAAGTTATATACCTTTCTTGTTGTATTGCCATCTTTATCTGTAAAGAGAAGTTCTACATCATTTCTACCCTGCTTTAAGTTCTTAAATTCAAAAGCTGTTTCTGTATCAGCTTTAACTTCTTTTGTATCTGTTAATGTACCATTAATATTAACCTTAACTGTTACATCTTCATCAGTCTTAAGCTTAATAGAAGCATTGTCTGCAAATATTGTATCATTAGACTTGTCTGTTACTGTTACTACAGTAGCATCTTTTTCATATACATACTGACCCTTATGTCCGTCTGATGTAAGTACCTGCATTGTTTCAGATGGGTTACTTACATTCTTGCTGTTCTTAGCTACTACATAGTAGTAATATGGTTCTTCAGCAGTTACATCTGTATCTGTATAAGTTAATTCTGTAGTATTCTTTATAACTGCATATGTTCCATCAGAACCAAGCTTTCTGTATACATCATAACTTTCAGCTCCTTCTGAGGCGTTCCATGTAAGTTCTACTGACTTAGAAGTTGCCTTAGTTTCTAATGTTACACTTGTAAGTGGTGTCTGATATACTACTGCTTCTGATTCAATAGCTGTTCCTTGTGTATCTCCACCTGTTGGAACAATCTTGAATGAATATGAACCATCGCCTGTCATTCCTGTGAACTTAAATGAGTTCACCTTAGAATCTCCAACCTTAGTATATTCTCCATCGTCCTTCTTTACATATACTGAATACTTAACATTTCCTGAACCTTCTGTAGTTACATCCCAGTTAAGTTCAATACTCTTTCTATCTTCTGCTATTGTTGCCTTAGCATTAGCAATCTCTGGTGCAACACCAACTGCAACATAGTAGTCATTCATGTCGTAAAGGATTGTTCCTTCTGTATCTTTAATATATACATTAGAAATATCTGCTACAACACCTGTAAATGCAAATCCATATCTTACTTCCTTACCTGCTAAAAGGTCTTCGTAATCATTTGCAAGGTCAATTACCTGATTATCAATTAATGTAGCTCCTGTAGCATCTTTTAATGTTACATATACTTCACTACCTTTCTTAGCATATGAAATAGTATATGTTACATCTGTTTCAATGCTTGACTTAGGGTCACCACTATTACCACTTCCTGCTGTTGTTGAATATGTATGCTGTGCTACCTTATTCTTCTGGAAATGAATAATATCACTCTTCATTGCAGAACCAGTCTTAGCATTGAACTGACCTATCGCAATACCCTGCTTATCTGTTCCTGTATCAAGTGACTTAATTGTAATATCGGCTGTTATTGTTCTATCCTCTGATGTAGCTGGGAATAACCAGTAATCAGCACCTATATCATCTCTGATGTTACCCTTAACAGCAGTACTTCTTGCATGATTTACAGTAAGTACATTACCATCAACTGATGTATTAAAGCTGTTACCTGCATCATAATTGCCTGAATATTCTTTACTGCTTGTAAATTCAGGTATAAGCTCGCCTGTAGCTGAATCAAAGATAACCTTGTTATTAGTTACATCATCAACATCATACTTAGATGTTACCTTAATATCTGAAAATTCTGCTGTTGCACCTTCTGTAGCAAAGAAACCAATTGTCTTAGCATCAAGACCATTAATATTCTGTGCCTTTTCTACTGCATCGCTGAAATCAGCCTTTGTCGCAACATAGAACTTAGCTGTACCATTAGATACAACAAGTTTAACATAAATATCTTCTGAAGCTGTTGTAACGTTAGAATTAAGATTGCTTGCGCCACCACCTGCTTCTGTACCATGATATCCATATCTTACCTGTGACTTGCTTAAATCAGCATATACTGAAGCTGCTGCACTCTTAGCTTCATCTGCTGCATTCTTAACTAAGATACCAGCCTGACCTGCTCCTGTAACCTTCATCTTAGCTGATACTGTAACTTCTCCCTTTGACTGGAAGTAAGCATAATAAAGGTCATCATTACCATTATCTTTATCAAACTTAGAACCTGCACCTGTTACTGTTACTGTACCTGTCTTAGCATCATAAGAATATGAGCCTTCTGTTGTATGTTCACCAACTTCTTGAGTCTTCCAGATAGTCTTTAATGCTTCTGGTTCTTCCGGTTCAACTGGTTCAACAACTTCTTTGTTTACATCACCACCGACACCATCGCCTAATGTTGCCTTGGCTTCATCTGTAAGAACAAGTAAACCATTCATATTAATAGAATTATCTTCATTTCTTGTAACTGGTTCTGATGAATAAACATGTGTTGTATAATCCATCTTTGTATCTACTGACTTAAAGAATGAATCATTAACTATATCATTACTCTTATGAGCTGTTTCTCCATCATAGTTCCAGTAATAATCATTAGCCTGATATACCTTTGAAGTATCCTGTGTTCCTCTAAGCTTAAATGTTTCATTAACATCTGTATGCTGTGTTCTGTAAGAGAGAATACCTGATGCACTAAAGTCTGTATTAGCTGCATCGTTAGTATACAATGCTATATTAGAACCTTCATTGTTAAATGTTGTACTGCTTGATACCTGAATATCAGGACAACTGTTACTATCAATACCCTTTGACTTATTATCAAATGCTACTGAATTAATAAGCTTGTGATATCCTGTAATACTTGAACCACCCATCTTGAAACCATTACCGTTACCAGCATCTGTTCCGTCTTCAAGGTAGCCGTTAGCATATGCTACACAATTCTTGATTGTAACTGAACCAATTGGTCCTGTTTCTGCCTTAGCGAATAAATCCCATCCGTCATCGGCATTGTTATGAGCTATACAGCCATCAAATACATTGCCATCACCAATTGTAAGCTTTGCTGCGAAACCATCAGCATCTTCATAACCAGCATCGGCATTGTTATGTGATGTACAATTTAAAATATGATTGTAAGATGGCCAATCTTCCTTAGGGTCTGTAGACATATATCTGCTTATCTGAAGACCTGTATTACCATTCTTATACATCTGGAGATTGTCCATTGTACAATGGCTACCACTAAGTCTTATACCATCTTTACCATTAGCTGAATTAGTTACATCAAAATCTTTACATGTCCAGTAACTTCCTGCTAATACAAGACCTTCACAGTTCTTGCCAAAATCAAGAACAGGTCTGTTAGAAGCATCTTCTGCCTTCATTGTAATGTTCTTTTCTTCTGTACCATCAACACCTGGCTGAATTGTTAATGTTGACTTTAAGTTATATATACCACCTGCAAGAATAATATTCTGTCCAGGTTGTGCATGATTAACTGCTGTATAGATACTTACAGGATTATCCTTAGTACCCTTACCTGTTGCAGAGGCATCAGGTGTTACATAAATATTATCTGTATCAAACTTTTCATATGATACTGTATGTGTAAATGTTACTTTATCATAAGAAGATAACTTTTCAAATTCTGATGGCTGATAATCAGCATTTGGTGTCATCTCTACCTTATAATCATTATTACCAAGTACTAACTTAGTATCAAATGTATACTTAGTACCTGCTTTAACATCTGTATTAGCAATTTCTGTACCATTCTTATCTGTAATTACAAGATGTCCGTCAGCATTACCTTTATACTTTAATGTATAATCTTCTTTATTAGCAACTGTTGATGAAATAACCTGATAATTAGGTGTTACATATGTAACAGGTCTTTCCTCTGCAGGTTCATCATCCTTAGGGTCAACTAATGTAAGTTTGATATCACTAGCTGTCATCTTAAATGTTCTTGCAGCAAAGAAACCAACATATACATTATCTTCATCTAATTTCTGTAATGCTTCTGCATCATAGTATTTCTTTGTTACTGTTTCACCGTTTGCATCTGTATAGCTTACAAAATAACCTGTGTTATTCTTCTGAATCTGTAACTTAAGTTCTGTTACAGGATTTTCAACTACTGTTCCAAGGAATGTTGAATCAGTATTAGTATAATTACCAAGAATGTTATAAGTTCCAAAGCCCTTCTTAGCACATGATGTATCAAGATTAGTCATCTTTGTTGAAAAGCCATCAGGAATTTTTGTTGGGTCATTAGCAAGGTCTGCTTTAGTTACACCCTTCTTTTCCTGTGAACCAACACCTATCTTCATTGTAACCTTAGAAGCTGCTGTGTCATCTGTAAGATTACCTTCTGAATCTACATAATATTCTGTCTTAGTTGCAGATGCCATATATGAATTGTTCCAGAATACTGAAGCATCTCCACTAACACCAACTCTATCGGCAGCCATAAGACCGAAGCCTTCCTGACCATTTGTATATGTCCACTGGTCTACCTTTACTGTTGCTGATAATGTAAAGTTCTTATCTGCTGGAACTGTTGCATAATAGAATGATAAACCGTCTGTTGAAGCAGGAACGAGCTTACCCTTACTATTCAAATCCCATACTGTTACAGAACCGTCATTAGCATTACCTTCATAGCCACAGCTCTTAGAATCAGCTACTACACCTTGACCAAATGCTGAGAATGACCAAATTATCTGTTCATCTGCTGTTGCTGTTCCTTCTATTGTAGCTGCTTCTGATGTTGCCTTAGGATTAGTTCTTTCAGCTACTAACTTAAATGTATACTTCTTACCAACTGTTAAACCTGTCACTACATATTCAGTATCTGTAACCTTTACTGCTTCTGAATATGTAACTCCATCTTCACTATATGAGATAAGATAATCATCTGCTTCTGTAACTTCATTCCATACAAGACTTATTGAACCATTTCCCTGACTTGTTGCACTTGAAAATGATGGAGTTGCAAGTGGGAGTGCATATCCTTCAAGAGTCTTGTCAGCTCCTGCCTTATCTTCTTCACCTTCTCTTTTTGCTGCAATTGAGAATGTATAATTTCCTGAAGCCTTAGGTGAAAATACTACACTTCCTTCTGTAGAATCCTTAGCATAAGTCTGTGTTGCTGCTACTTCCCCATTACTATATTTCATAGTTACTACAACACTGTCTGCTCCGTCATATCCAACTACCATAGTAAATGGTACTGTAACCTTACCATTCTCTGTTGTGATATCACCAATTACAGGTGCTACAACCTTGCTCCATTCAGCTCTTGGGTCTCTTTCTCCTGAAGCTGTCTGTGCTGTTGTTACAGAAAGAATTCTTACACCACGTTTATGAGCAGTTTCATCATAATCTGTAGGAACTTGTAATGTATATGTATCCTCAGGTAAACTTGTAAAAGTTGTTTCTGTATTAGTTGCTGTTCCTGTTACAATTACTGTTCCTGCTCCCATCTTCACACCCTTACTATTGTAAAGACATAACTCAGAAACATTAGAGCCTCCTGTACTTTGAGAAACCACTTTAACATCTGCAGTTCCTGTTACTGTAAATGAGAGTGTACCAAAATCAGCACTGTCATTCTTTAAACCTAACTCTGCTGAAAATGTACTACTGTTTGCTCTGATAACATTGCCTGAAAGTGTATAGTAATTACTTGTACCATACTTACCTGCTGCTATGGCGGCTTTCTTTTCGGCTGACGTTATCGCTGTCTCTGTTGAAGCATCAAATACATAATTAACTGTATCTGCTGCATAAACAGCTTTGGCTGTCCAGTCCATTGGCATAATTCCTACGACCATTAGGAATGCCATCACTAAGGACATTATTTTTCTGCCCTTTTTTGTTTTCATAACCTTCTCCTCCTAAAATTTTATTTTGTCTTAATACTAAAGACCAATTATCTAAAAATTAGCACAATACTGTTTTTTTTGCCACTTATATTTAGACTTTTAATTCAAAGAAGCACTAACTTTACTGATTTTTTTAGTTTAAATCTTGCAAAAACATCACTTTTAACTTAATATTCCTTGTATTTTTGTGAAAATTGCACTATAATATTTGAGTATCTAATTAAATTTACATTTTTTCGGTAATATTTTATTAGCACAATACTATTTTTTAATAACATTACTTTAAAGGAGTTTTACTTTGAATTTTCTATCACGTTTTGAAATATCCCATCAAGCACATAATTCTTGTTACAGTATGCACTCTGCACACTCTCACTCATATTATGAAATGTTTTATCTTAAAGATGGATTTTGTGAATTTTTTATTGATAACCAGAAATACATTATAAAAAAAGGAATGGTTATATTTGTTCCAATTAATACACTTCACCAGACATTTTATCTTGAAGCCCCTTTACATGAACGTATTTCTATTAATTTTACACTAGACTTTGTATCAGATATTATTGAATATATAGGTATTAAGCATTTTAAGAATATAATCTCGGAAAATATATTTACAATACCAGAAGATATATTACATAACTTTTCAAACTTAATAAATAATATATCATTCATTTCTAATACTAACAATATATATACTCTATGTTATGAAAAATTGTATTTTCAACAACTTATACTTATGCTTTTTAATCAAACATTACGAACAGATAAAAAGACATACAACAGTAAAAATACAAATATAGAAACAATTGACAAAGTTATTAATATGACAATGATGTATATTGACCAAAATTACTCTAAAGATATATCACTTTCAGAAGTTGCCAAAATAGCTAATCTCAATCCATCATATTTTTCAAAAAAATTTAAAGCAGTTAATGGTTTTGGTTTTAAGGATTACCTTAATAAAGTTAGAATTAATCACTCTGAAAAGCTTCTTATTGAAACAAATAAATCAATTACTGATATTGCATTTGAATGTGGATATATCAATAGTAATTACTTTGGTGATGCTTTTAAACACTTAAATAAAGTATCTCCGTCAGTATTTCGTAAGATGCATGAAAATTTATCTTAAGTTAAATAGGTATTTATAGACTTAGTTCATTTTTTCGTAAATAAACAGGGGAAGCATAATATAATGCCTCCCCTGTTTATAATATCATTTTTAAATTCTAACTTATAATATAAAAACTTATATTATTCTTCTGGTACAGCCTCTGCTTTTTCATAAGCTTCTAATACAATTGACTGTATTCTATCTCTTGTCTGTGTATTGATAGGATGAGCTATATCTCTATATTCGCCATCTGTAGACTTTCTACTTGGCATTGCTATAAATAAGCCCTTCTCACCTTCAATAACTTTAATATCATGTACTACAAATTCATCATCAATAGTAATTGATACCACAGCTTTCATTTTGCCTTCTTTTGCGATTTTTCTTACTCGTACATCTGTAATATTCATGAGCGCTCCTTCTGCTGCCATTCTGCAACCATAAATTATCTCCTGACACTTCAACAGCTAAAGCACATTGTGTTCTTGTATATATTAACGTTCAAATATACTTGAAATCTTATAAGTCTTTTCTTAATAATCATTATAATCAATAGATTAGCTATAGCATTGTTCATGTCAAATTACTTATATGTTATCCTAAATGCCGTTAAATACTTAAATCTTTATGTTTATTATGCTATAGAAAACCAACTAAATGTCTTCTTTATCTATATAAAATTAAAAATTTTGAATAGTAATTTTAAATTTTAATATACTGGAGAATCTTCAATTACAATCTTAGTGCTGCCATCTCCAACATATCTTGAATTAGCCTTAATTGTACTTCCACTTTCTACTATACAATTCTCAATATATGAATTATCTCCAATATATGCGTTGCTTAAAATAATAGAATTCTTAATAACACTATTATTGCCAACATATATCTTCTTAAATAATACTGAGTTTTCAATTGTACCATTAATAATACATCCACTTGAGATAAGACTGTTACGAGCATTAGCACCATAATTGTACTTTGCTGGTGGTAAATCATCTACCTTTGAATATATATCTGGATACTGCTTAAAGAAGTAATCTCTTGTTTCTCTCTTTAAGAAATCCATATTAGTCTTATAATATGACTCTACAGAAGAAATATTTCTCCAATATGTGTCTAATTCATAACCATATATTCTTTTAACATTCTTATATCTTACAAGAATATCTCTTACAAAATCATGTCTATCTTCTTCTGCAGCCTTTTCTATAAGTTCTATAAGAAGACGTCTTCTTATTACATAGATACCTGTAGATACCATTGAAAGATTAGTTTCCAAAGGCTTCTCATCAATATCTGTAATTCTGTTGTCACTATTCATTGTTACAACACCAAATCTGTTAATCTCAGACCTGTCTACCATATCTTTAACAACAACTGTAATATCAGCTTTCTTTTCAATATGGTATTCTAATACCTTATTAAAATCAAGCTTGTACACACCATCACCAGAAGCGATTACTACATAAGGTTCATGGCTTGACTTTAAGAAATGAAGGTTCTGATATAATGAGTCTGCTGTACCTCTATACCAATAACTGCTCTCTGCTGTTATTGTTGGAGTGAATACATACAAGCCTCCCTGCTTTCTACCAAAATCCCACCACTTTGAAGAACTTAAATGTTCATTAAGTGAACGGGCATTATACTGTGTAATTACTGCTACTTTCTGTATCTTTGAATTAGACATATTGCTTAATGCAAAATCTATACTTCTATAACTTCCTGCCACCGGCATAGCTGCTACTGCTCTTTTATAGGAAAGCTCTCTCATAAGCTTATTATTTCCGGCCGCTAATATTATTCCTATTGCTTTCATAAATAAAATCCTTTCTTTGTGAAATTATTCACATAATCCAGAGAAAAAAACTCTGTATAACAGCCTTAGCCGTTGTTACCAGTCTTAATTATTACGCCACCACTGACAAGAACTTTATCTTCATAGTCATCTAAAGTTGTCTCGCCTGAAATAGCTGTATTCTTACCAACCTTAACTCCATCAGGAACTACACTACATTCTCCAATAGTTACAAGCCCCGAGTTGTATATGTTAGGCTTATAAACATTTTCTGCTTCTTCACCTACACCTAATTCTACGTCATCACCTATTGTAACATCTTCTGCTATAATAGCCTTATTAACTGTTGTATTCTTTCCAATTACTGAATTACTCATAATAATAGAGTCTTTAACAACAGCACCTTCTTCTATTACAACACCATTACCAATTACTGAATTGTATACTTTACCATAAACTTCTGTTCCATCACCTATGATACTCTTTTCAATGTATGCTGTATCTCCGATATACTGTGGTGGAATACTGTCTGTTTTTGTATATATCTTCCAAAATTCTTCATAAAGGTTAAATACAGGAATTATATCTATAAGTTCCATATTAGCTTCCCAATATGAGCTTAATGTACCTACATCCTTCCAATAACCATTGTACTCGTATGCAAATAATCTCTTATCGTTGTTAAAGCAATATGGGATTACATGCTTACCAAAATCACATTCACTTTGGTCTTTTAATGTTATAAGAGCTTCTTTAAGAACCTTCCAGTTGAATATGTAAATACCCATTGAAGCAAGGTTACTGCTTGGGTGTTCTGGCTTTTCTTCAAATGCTGTTATCTTCTTATCTTCGTCTGTTACAACTATACCAAATCTACTAGCTTCTTCCATAGGAACTGGCATTGTAGCTATAGTTACATCTGCATTGTTAGCCTTGTGATAATCTAACAATATCTTATAATCCATCTTATAAATATGGTCACCTGATAAGATTAACACATATTCTGGATTATACTGGTCCATATAGTCAAGATTCTGATATATGGCATTTGCTGTTCCTGTATACCAGTCACTATTAGTACTCTTTTCGTATGGTGGAAGTACTGAAACACCACCTACATTACGGTCTAAATCCCATGGTATACCAATTCCAATATGAGTATTAAGTCTTAAGGGCTGATACTGTGTAAGTACACCTACAGTATCAATTCCAGAATTAATACAGTTACTTAAAGGGAAATCAATAATACGATACTTTCCTCCGAAAAATACCGCCGGCTTTGCTACTTTAGATGTAAGAACACCTAATCTGCTTCCCTGGCCCCCAGCCAACAACATGGCTATCATCTCTTTTTTTATCATGCTATCACCTCTGATGTTATATTTGCCAATAGGTTCAGTCAGAAAATCACAATTATAGAAAACATAACACAATTATAGAAAGCGCACTTAGCCAACTTTCTACTTATTAAATCAAATTTTATAATTATATATTTCACTGTCCGACACTTATTTATGAGATGATTATAACATATTAATATAATTAAGTAAAAAGAATTTTTCATTTTTATCAAATTTTTTTATTATTTGTTTTTACAATTTCTGACACTTTATCTATTCATCAGAGTTTTTTATATTATATTCTAATAATTTTCTCAATATACGACATTCTTATCACTGTTCAAAAGTACTCTATAAACAGTACTGACTTTACTCCTATCTTTTATAATATGATAAATATTTTAAATAAGGTTTGAATTTTTTTCTAATCTGTCTATAATGTAATTTGATAAAAAAATTATGTATTCTATTTTATTTAGTATTTTAAGGAAGGTATATTTATGTATAAGATTGATTTTAACAAACCACTACATATCCACTTTATAGGAATAGGTGGTATAAGCATGAGCGGGCTTGCTCACATTTTGCGTGAAAAAAACTTTACAATATCTGGCTCTGACTCTAGTGAGTCTGCACTTACTGATGAACTTACTGCTGCTGGTTGTACTATCCACTATCCACAAAAGGCTGAAAATATAACAGATGATATTGACCTTGTTGTATACACAGCCGCAATAAGAGAAGATAACCCAGAACTTGCTGCTGCTAAAAAAGCTGGTATTGCTTGTATTACAAGAGCTGAACTTTTAGGTGGCATAATGAATAATTATGATGTAGCTTTAAACATCGCAGGTACTCATGGAAAAACAACTACTACATCTATGGTTACTGAAATACTTCTTGCTGCTGATACTGACCCAACAATATCTGTAGGTGGTATTTTAAATAGTATTGGCGGAAATATCCGTATCGGAAAGTCAGGGATATTTGTTACAGAAGCTTGCGAATACACTAACAGCTTCTTATCATTTATGCCTACAATGAATATCATATTAAATGTTAAAGAAGACCACCTTGACTTCTTTAAAGATATTGACGATATAAGACACTCTTTTAAGCTTTTTACAGAAAAACTTCCAGATAACGGAACTCTTATTATTAACAGTGATATTGACAATTACGAGTATTTCTTTAAAGATAAGAATTGTGAAGTAATAACTGTGGGAAGTAACCCTAAAAAGAGTATGTACAGTGCTACTGATATTTCTTACGATGAAACAGGTTGTTGTTCATATACATTATTAATAGAAGAAAAGCCTTCCCAAACTATTACTTTAAGTGTTCCGGGACTTCATAATGTATACAATTCTCTTGCTGCAATTGCTGCCGCAAGAAAACTTAATATTCCTTTTGACGCAATTGTAAAGGGACTTAAAAACTTTACAGGAACTAACCGCCGTTTTGAAAAGAAAGGTACATTTAACGGAGTTACAGTTATTGATGACTATGCACATCACCCAGATGAAATTAAAGCTACATTAACAAGTGCTGCACATTATCCACATAATCAAGTATGGTGTGTATTCCAGCCACATACTTACAGCCGTACAAAGCTTCTTTTAGACCGTTTTGCTAAGGCCCTTTGCCTTGCTGATAATATAGTTCTTGCTGATATATATGCTGCAAGAGAAGTTGATACTCTCGGTATTAGTTCTAAAACTTTACAAGCTGAGATTGAAAAACTTGGGAAGAAATGTTATTATTTCCCATCTTTTGAGGAAATAGAAAAATTTTTATGTGAAAATTGTATCAACGGTGATTTGTTAATAACTATGGGTGCTGGTGATGTTTATAAAATAGGCGAACACCTAGTAAAATAGGCACTTTTCGCAATAGCACATAATTTTTAAAAAGAGTTATCCACATTTTCCACATTGCTAAACACACGTTCTTTATTTTTTTTGTGGATTTCTTTGTGGATAACTCCAATTATTTATTTCTAGTATTTTCAAGGCTTTACGCCTATCTTTTAAGAGTTATCCACATTTTCCACATTTTCCACAATACTAATTTCCACATTCCCTCATTTTTCTACTTATCTTGATTTTGAATTTCAGTATGTTATAATTTTTCCAAACGACAGTATGTCGCTAAGATTTTTGGTATATAATATTTAGTACCCCCTAACTTTAGATAGGTAAGTAAGATAGAAACGAGGTTTTATATGCAATATGAACAATCTTGTACTTTCAACACAACATGATACTAATGCAACATTAATATCTAATATTTTTATTGACAAATATATGCCCAGCGCTAATGGTGAATTTGTTAAAATATACATTTACTTATTACGAGCTGTGGCAAATTCTTTTTTAAATGTATCTATATCTAGTATGGCAGATAATTTTAATCAAACAGAAGCCGATGTTATACGGGCTTTAAAATACTGGCATAAAAATGGTGTACTCCAACTTAGCTTTGATGACAAACAGCAACCTTGTGGTATTACACTTTGTAACCTTTTAGCAGACGGAAATATTTGTGCTACAACTTATGAAGATACAGCTTTAACAACCAAACAATATGAACAAGAAGAAAGCGCTAATTCTCCAGAAGAATTAAGCAATAGTGAATTAAATACTACTGAGCTAAATAATAATCAATTAAATAATAATGATTTGCCCAATAATGATAATGAGGAAATTTCTACACCTTCAACTTTACCTGATAATGTTATAGAAATTAAGACTTACACACCTGCGCAAATTCTTACTTTATCTAATAAAGACGTAGATTTCAAAATGCTTATACATGGGATTAGTAACTATCTTGGTGCTGCTTTGTCACCATCTGATATATCTTGTATTGCATTTTTTTATGATACTCTTAAGTTTCCATCTGACCTTATCGAATATCTTATTGAATACTGCGCTAGAAATGGTCACAAAAGTATGCGCTACATAGAGAAAGTTGCTCTAGCATGGGCTAACGATGGTATTAAGACTGTGCAACAAGCAAAAAATGAAACAAGTTCAAAAAATTCAACAATCTACACTATAATGAACGCCTTTGGTTTAGCTAGTCGTCTTCCAGGGCAAGAAGAACGTGAATATATAGAAAAATGGACTACTAAGTATGGTTTTACTACAGATGTAATTGTTGAGGCATGCAATAGAACTTTACGAGCGACACAAAAACCTAGCTTTCAATACGCAAACAAAATTCTCTCAGAATGGAGAGCTAAAAATATTTTTACACAAGAAGACATTAAGGCAGCTGACGAAAGGCACAAGCTTGCACGAAGTAATCCTAACCCTAAAAAGAATAATGTTATTAAGAACACTTCTAACCGATTTAACAATTTTACACAACGTGATATAGATATTAACAGCCTTGAACGCTTATTATTAAACAACAACTCTAAAAACATTATGAAATGAGGTATTTATGCCAATTACTAACTCTCAATACGATGCAATTATGAGAAGCTATGATGCCATAAGAACTAAAAATCAACATATTCAAGCGCAAAGATATGAAGAAGTAACCTCTCTTTGCCCTGAATTTGCTGATATTGAAAATGAAATAATTTCACTGTCTATTAAAACAGCTACTTCTATAATAAGAAATGACTCTAATTCTAGTGACAGTGTGTTATCTCATACATCATATAAAGAACAGATTAATGCACTTAATCGAAAAAAGATAGAATGTCTTATAAGACTTGGAAAGCCTGTCAATTATCTCAATGAAATATACACTTGTCCAAAGTGCCATGACACAGGATATATAAATGGTCACAAGTGTCCTTGCTTTAAAAAGAAAGCGATAGACTTAGTCTATAAAGACTCTAATTTAAAGAATATTACAGAAAATGAAAACTTTGATACATTTTCTTATGAATGGTATGACGATACAAATATTGATACTTCAATTGGACTCACTCCTTTTGAAAACATGCAAATAGTTACTTCTATATGTCATTCATTTATAGATAATTTTGATACGGATTTTTCTAATCTTTTATTTTATGGAAATACTGGTGTTGGAAAAACATTTCTTTCTAATTGTATCGCAAAGGAATTGTTAAATACTTCACATAGTGTTATATACCTTACAGCAATTGAATTATTTCAAAAGTTTGAAGCTAACGACTTTAACAAGTCATATCAGTCGGATGTGCCATTTAACAGCAATTATATACTTGACTGTGATTTACTTATAATTGATGACCTCGGCACAGAAAATGGAAATACTTACACTAATTCCAGACTTTTCTACTGTATTAACGAAAGAATATTAAGAAAAAAAAGTGTAATTATATCTACTAATTTAACTTTACAGGAAATCAAGGACACTTATTCTGAACGAATACTTTCAAGACTTGTCAATTCTTATAAGTTTTTAAGAATTGTTGGTACTGACATTAGAACACTTAAACACACTTTAACAAAGTAATTTCTTGATTTTCATTGACTTATTCAGTATTTATGTTTATATTAATATGTGTTTTGTACACTTTATAAACTAAATGATATACTATTTATTTTTTATAATGGAGGATAATTATTATGCCACGCGATGAACGCCACACAGAAACAATTCCATACGGTACATTAGGTCTTATTCCTTTATCAAGCTGTACTAAGCTTGGTGACAAGGTCAACAAGTATCTTGTTGACTGGAGAGAACAGCGTGACCATGAAAGTGAATCAACACTTGCTTTTAACGGTTACAAAAGAGACTCTTACATTGTAAGTGCAAGCACACCTAGATTTGGTTCAGGTGAAGGTAAGGGTGTTATTAACGATTCTGTTCGTGGATACGACTTATATATCATGGTTGATGTATGTAATTACAGTCTTGAATATTCACTTTGCGGTTTTAAGAACCGTATGTCCCCAGATGACCACTATGCTGATTTAAAGAGAGTTATCGCTGCTGCTGGTGGTAAAGCAAGAAGAATTACTGTTATTATGCCTTTCTTATACGAAAGCAGACAGCATAAGCGTTCAGGTAGAGAGTCTCTCGACTGCGCTCTTGCACTTCAAGAACTTAAAAGTATCGGTGTAGATAACATCATTACATTTGACGCACACGACCCTCGTGTTCAGAATGCTACTCCTCTTAGCGGTTTTGAGTCTATTTCTGCAACATACCAGTTTATCAAGTATCTTTTACTTGGTGTTGACGACCTTCATATTGACAGCAAGAATATGATGGTTATCAGTCCTGATGAAGGTGGTATGGGACGTGCTGTATATTTTGCCAACGTACTTGGTCTTGATATGGGTATGTTCTACAAAAGACGTGATTATACTAAGATTGTTAATGGACGTAATCCTATCGTTGCACATGAGTTTCTTGGTGCTGACGTTGAAGGAAAAGATGTTATCATTATTGATGATATGATTTCTTCAGGTGAAAGTATGATTGACGTTGCTGCTGAATTAAAGCGCCGTAAAGCTAAGAGAGTATTCTGTGCTACTACATTTGGTCTTTTCACTAACGGATTTAAGAAGTTTGATGAAGCTTACGAAAATGGTGTTATTGACAAGGTCCTTACAACTAACCTTGTTTACCAACCAGAAGAACTTCTTTCTAAGCCTTGGTATATCAATGTAGATATGAGCAAATATATCGCTCTTATCATTGACACTCTTAACCATGACTCATCAATCAGTAACTTACTTAACCCTGTTGAAAGAATTCAGCAGAGAGTTAATGAATATAATGAAACTCATTATGGAAAGTAATTTATAATATTATTATATAAAGCAAGTTCCCCATGCTTATTGCAATAAACGTGGGGGACTTGTTTTAATTTATGTAACTAAAACGATTTAAAATGTATATCTTATAGTTTAAAATGCTGTTGGTCTTTCTTCCATAGCTAAGACTGCATTACTGCGTAACCATTAGTTTCTTTAGTATAATTTCCTTACCATTCTCCTGCCCCCGTCACAGCATCCATATCCTGCCTTGTTTCTGCATCAACATCTATTTGCGACTTTGTAGCTTTTGTTGTAGTCTGTGTTGTTGCTGGTTGTGTAGCTTGAGTTGGTCTTGTTGCACTTGTACTGCTTTGAGTATTGCTTTGTTGCTGATTACTATTAACTGGAGCTGTTGTCTGCACATTTACACTACTAGATGATGTATTTTGTGTATTTTCCTGTTGCGTTGTATTTTGTACGGGTGCAGTTGTTTGTACAACTGATGGTAAAGGTAATGTATCAGATTGCCCTGTTGTTGTTTCTTGAACTGTCGTTTCTTTAATTACCGTTGCATCTTCTGTAGTTTGCTGTGTTGTTTCCTGCGCTGCAGTAGTTTGTTGTTGTGACTTTGTTAGTGTATACGACGTAAAGTCAATAACATCTAAACCGTTATGTATCTTTTGCATATAACTTCTAAATATCTCATTTGCCATTGGATTTTGTATTTCATTTGGATAGTCATATCCCATCC
The DNA here is from genome assembly GCA_900551945.1 of uncultured Eubacterium sp. Lineage (GTDB taxonomy): Bacteria > Bacillota > Clostridia > Lachnospirales > Lachnospiraceae > Lachnospira. The sequence goes on from URYE01000006.1 coordinate 40,714, forward strand.
AGACTGCTGTTGTATAATACTTACTGTAGCCACAAAACCAAGCGTCTTTATTGGAATTCGTTGTTCCTGTTTTTCCTGCTACTATGGCGTTGTCAATATTTGCTGATACACCAGTACCTTCTGATACAACCGTCTTTAACATATCTGTCATCATTCTACAACTATTAACTTCGTATACTTTTATACCACGATTAGTATTATCTACGATTACTTTATTAGACGCATCTAAAATTTTAACTACACAAGTAGCTTTTCTATATATCCCGTCATTAGCAAGTGTAGCATAAGCTCCTGCCATTTCTTCTGTTGTAACACCGTATGTAAAGCCACCAAGTGAAGTTGCAATATGGTCTTTATCCATCCATATATTTTTAAAGTCCATCTTAGTCAAAAATGCCATTCCAGAACGTGGAGTTATCTGTTGCAAAATATTCCAAGCTACTGTATTTTTAGAATATTTAACAGCATCTCTTAATGTAATATCACCTGAATAATATCCATCTGCATTTGCTGGGCCTCCATCAATAGCTTCATCTTTTACTATCGTATCGGGATTATTACTTCCAAGTTGCAGAAATGGAGTGTATACAAGAAGTGGCTTTATAGCACTTCCGGGTTGTCGTGAACTTTGATATGCTCTATTTAAGGTATATCCTGTTATTGTATCTTGACTTCTAGAACCAACGATTGCAACAACATCACCCGTTGAATTGTCAACACAGGTAGCTGCTGCCTGCATAGCATATACACCATTATCCGACAACGCCGTATATCCTTTAAGTGTATTGTCAATTGAAGCTTGCAATTGGGCTTGAAGATTTGTGTCAATTGATGTGTATACAGTATACCCACCGCTTAACAGCTTTTGTTGACACATCGTATAATAAGTTTCATAACTTGTATCATAGTTATCACTTTCTGTTTGTGACTCAAAATTTGACCTAAATGTAAAGCCAGACACACTCATTAATGCTTCAACAGCACAGTGCCTTGCATATGTAACAGCCGAATTGTTTGCCTCTTGTACTTCTTCTGGATTAAGTACAATTTCTTCATCTTTTGCAAGATAATAGTCAAGGTTAGATATTTTTCCTTCACTATTTAATTTGTCAAGTATCAGATTTTTTCTTGTGACTGTATTATCATAATTAGTAAGTGGATTGTATCTATTCGGGCTATTTGGTATTGCAGCAATAAATGCCTGCTCTGCTAGTGTAAGCTCTGAAACACTTTTACTAAAATAACCTTTTGCCGCTGCTTCTACTCCATAGTATCCATTTGCAAAATAAATATTATTAAGATAAAACTCAAGTATCTGATTTTTTGTAAATTTCTTTTCAAGCCCTACAGCAATAAATATTTCTTCCACCTTTCGCTCCCAAGAAACCTGTTGTGTAAGAAAAATATTTCTTGCTAACTGCTGTGTTATCGTACTTGCACCTTGTGCTATATCATTGCTTTGCTGATTAACCACAATAGCTCTTATAATTCCCTTTATATCAATTCCGCCATGCTCATAGAACTGCTTATCTTCCATTACTACAAAAGCATCGGCTAGTGTTTCTGGAATTTCTGAAAAGTCAACATAATACAAATCTTTTGACTGCTTCATTGTGCATAATTGCTCGCCTTGTGAGTCGTATATTACTGTTGTCTTTGAGTCCTTGAATGTATTGACTGTACTTGAAGCTACAAAAGCATCGGCTTCTTGTTTTAACCTATATACCTTAATAAGTTTTGGACCAATATAAATAACTGCTCCAAGAAATATAAGTCCTACCATGATAAGTAGTATCTGTTTTATCTTTTTACTTTTTTTAGACTTACCCTTTCGTCCCGCACCTGTTCCTGTTTTTTTTCCTGCCATAAATATCACCTTAATTTTATTATTTACTAATTGTTATATACAAGAAAGCTGGAGTATAATTTCATAGTCTGTGGTAAATGTTTATCTTTTATCCATTAACCATAAAATTACACTTCAGCTTCCCCGCTCAAATAATTTATTAATATAATCGTCTTTTAGTTAAGACTAAATTTTTGATTTTTTATATACTCAATATTATTAGCATATCGCATAGTTGTACTTTCTGTAGATGATATTTTCTTATTAAGCACCAGTACAACTTCTTTAAGTCTATTGTCTGAATTTACAACATCAACCGATACAAGGGAAGATGAGTTATTCTCCTCCCTGTTAATAAGCTGGTCAGAAGTTGTATCTTCAAAACCGCCATTTCCATTTTTAACAACTCTTTTCAAATTAAGTCGCAAATTATCCACATCTGCTTCACTTACATATATTCCCGGCTCATCATATACTTTTATAACATTATACTCATCGTCAATAATATCAATATTGCCCATAGCTAATACATTTCCTTCAACAATATCATTTTGATTAGCCGAACCATATATAAAATCACTGTTAATATATCCAATTACTTTAAGAAGCTTCCCATCTTCTGCATGAATTTCATAGTCTGTTCCTTTTTCCATATTAAAGACTCTTATTGCTTCACAGTAATCATTGCCTTCATCAAGACTGTAAGCTATTGACCTGCCATTTTTAGACACAGCATAAGTTCTATCTTTAAGATTACTTACCTCAACCATAACTTCCATATTAGTAAGATTAATTGCATAAAGGGTATCATCTATCATTATATAAAATATTCCTTTGTCATTTACATAAGCTATACTGCCTGCTGTCTGTGACATAGCATTATACGGCTTATTAATAGGAATGTAGACTCTTTCATTTGTAACATTTTCCTTGTAATTATAATAAAAATGGTCAACACCTGTTTCACCTTCATGTTCACCTCTATTCATATAACCACATACAAGAAAATCACAATCGCCATTATCTGATACACTCATTATCCTTATGCTATACTGTTGATAATTTTCTCTCACATTATCAGAATCAGAAGATGTAAATGAAAATACTTCTGTAAACATATTATCTTCTGTACTATAGCACCACAGTTTTCCTTCATTTACAAAATACACATATTCACCATCAGAGCTTGTCATAGTTGTTACATCTGTGTTGTCTCTTATACCTATATTGATTTTTGTTCCTGAAATGTCATCTCTACTATCAAACACTTGATTTGCACTTCTTTGATAATCAATAAGATATATGTTTTTTTTAGAATTAACTCCAAGCTCATAACTTTCATTTACATAGTAAGTGTCATAAGTCGAATATTCATTTTCAGCACCCATTACATAATTAATGCTAATCTTAGCACCTTCACTATTTATACTGTCTAACTGTGGAATAATCTCACCTTCAACAAATGGATATATATCCCCCCATGATATCACTGTCTGCTTAGAATTAATATTTACACTTCCATAGTTAGAATTATCGGCTGATGACTTAGGCTCAAGATATTTTGCAATTTCACTTACTTGTGAACTGTCAATACTTTTGCTACTAAAGTCCTTGACAAATTCTAACTTATTATCTATATCAAAACCTGTTCCACATATAATACTTGTATAATAGTTTACTTCCTCATGCTTTTTTGTTGAAATAATTATCTGTAAATAATATTGTGTATTATTTTCAATAAGGTTTTTGATGTTAAGAACTGCCTCAACTTCATTTTCAGACTGTGTGTAATCTGTAACTTGCGTATTTTCAATAAGTGACAAGTCTTTTCCTCTTACCTTATAGGAAATGCCTGTTATTTCTTCTCCGTAAGTGTCAATTACTATTGGAAGCTTTTTATCACTTTCAAGAGCTGTTACGGACCTTTCTAAAAGGCTATCGTCCATCTGTACTGTATAACCATGAAGCTGATTGTACTTGACCCCATCGGGAGTTTCCATCATAACGATTGGAAGTGTCGCTTGTGACATAGTAGTTACTGAAGCACTAAGACTTTGATAATCCATTGAGAAAAATGTTACTACTGAAACAGCCATAAAAAGAACGCCAAGTATAACATATTTTAATGTAGATAAATCCTTGTTTTTCATAACTTTAAATCCTTTCATTTTATAAAAGAAAAGTCTTTTAATTTAACAATTTACTTATTGTAAGATTAAGATTTAACTCTTTTTCAAGTCTTTCTATTGCGTTTTTTTGCTCTATGCTGTTATCTGTTTTAACCTTTTTATTTACATTTACTGGACTTATTTGCATATTTTCCTTTCCTTTTTTTAACTTCACAGCTCTTATTAAAAGGTTCTTAGGAGTATGCTCCATATCTATAAATTCTAATATCTGTGTCTGATATCCGTTTTTTTCTAAAGTCTGCGCTCTTATTGCATCTGTAAATATCGCTGATATTCTATCTTTTAATATTCCATAATTTAAAACTGGCTCTAACAGTTCATTTTTAATCTGACGATTAGCCTCATGCTGACAACAAGGTACTGAAAGTATTACCTTTGCACCCCACTTTACAGCTTTTGCCAGTGCATAATCTGTGGCTGTATCGCAAGCATGAAGTGTTACTACCATATCAACGCAGTCAACATCATTGTAAGATGCAACATCGCCTATATAAAAGTCTAAATCATCATAACCATATCGCTTTTTTAACTCATTGCACTTATTTATAACATCTTCTTTAAGGTCTAAACCTATTATTCTAATATTATAACCATTCAGCACTTTAAGATAATAATACATAGCAAATGTAAGATATGACTTACCACAACCGAAATCTATAATTGTCTGTTTTTTATCTTTATCAAGCTGTGGAAGTATATCTTCTATAAATTCTAAAAATCTATTGATTTGTCTGTATTTATCGTACTTTTGATGTACAATTTTACCATCTTTTGTCATAACACCTAAGTCAATTAAAAATTGTACGGGTGTTCCTTCTTGTAATATATATTTTTTACTTCTGTTATGCGACAATTCTTTTTGCTGTTTCTTTTCCGCACTTTTTTTATACTTTATAGTAAGGTTGCCTTTATTTCCTGAAAGCACTTGTGCTGTAGCATCTGTCATTTGAAATTGTGCTTGTTTGTAAGTATTTATCATTAGGTCGGTAATTATACTTTTTATTTCATCAGCTGTATAATTTTTATGAAATACTTTTTGTCCTACATACTCTGACATCTGATAAAGAATTTCTTCTTTTAAAATAACTGGTCGTATCTTTACTTTGTTTGCTACTATTATTTTTTCATTCTTTTTTTTGACACCGCTTATAGTTAAGTCTATAAGTTCTTTATTTATACATCTATCTAAAAGTTCATTAATATTCAAAATAAGCCTCGTTTCTAATATCAATAGTTTTCCCAAGTTAAATGGATTATTCTTTATTTTAATATTTTTTGTGTAAAACTACAAGTATTAATATTTTATTTTGCATTATTATACTTTTGAGAGGTATCAGTCAAAAAAGTGGGTATATTGATTTCGTTGTCAAGAACTTCCCAGCTTATCTTAGAGGTTCTTAACACTTATCACTTTTTTGACTGTTATAATTCAACTAGTAATCTTGGTTATTAATGGGTGTTGAGTAGTACACATTTGTTTCGTCTGTTTTTTCATTGTAATTCATACTAATATTGACATTAATCTTATCCTTAACAGATAATATATAATTTTTTATACTGTCGTCATATCCGTATACAGTATACATATCTTCATTTCTTTTCTCTGCCACAACATACGCCCCAGTTTTCTCCATAATTGTATTAGTTATCACATCTTTCTGTTCCATAGAAAGTGCTCCATCAATTACGCCTTTAAGATTAACTGTAACTTGTGCTTCTATATTCAAATCATTTAAAATTTCATTGACTATATTTTCATATGTAAATATCGCTTCTATTGTATCACTTAATGTAATTCCAATATAAATATACTGACTTACATCTTTTGCATTTACTGTTACAAGCTTACAAATGACATCTCCATTTTTAGATGCTTGCGAAAGTGTTTTTACACTATTTTCATCTTCTATTGTATCTGCAATACTATATCTATTTATACCAATCTCTTCTGCAATCTGCTCTAAGATTATACGTTTTGCCATATCTGTTAGTGCTACATCGCAATACCTGCCATAAACACTTACACTTCCTTGTACCTTTTTAAAGCTCATGTCATCAAATGTCCCTTCAAATGCACTTATAATTTTTTTGTCACTATAATTAACATTACTAGCATTAGTGGAAATGTAATTCATAAACCCATAGCCACTTATCCCCCACAACATATTCCCTGCTGTAATAAGCCATAAAATTGCTACAATTCCTAGTATACACTTTTGAAATACATACCTTTTTTTATTTGTTTTTCTTACACTCTTTTCTTTTTTTTGAGTGTCCTTCCTAACAAAAAAATCATGTAATTTAAAACCAAAATAATAAATATAACTCTTAAACATAAAACCTCCCAACTGACTATAACAACTTGTACATCTATCGTTGTACTAATTATTACCATCAATTGAGAGGTCTAATCATTTTTTATCTACTTACTGCGTTAAGTCTTGCCATAGCTCTCTTAAGTGCCATTTCAGCACGCAGTGTATCAATATTAGCGTCACTTCCTGAAAGTCTTCTCTCAGCTCTAATCTTTGCTTCATTTGCTCTGTTGACATCAATTTCATCAGGCCATTCAGCAACTTCGGCAAGAATAGTAACTTTATCTTTAAGAATTTCAATGATACCACCATGAACTGCTGCTTTTTTCTCAGCACCATTTTCATGTATTGTCATAACACATGGTGTAACAACTGAAGTAAGAGGAATATGGTCGGCATATATACCAATCTGTCCCTCACTTGTAGTAAGTTCAACCATGCCTGCATTCCCTTCATAGAATGTTCTGTCAGGAGTGCTTACTAATAACTTAAATGTCTTTAAATCTGCCATATCAAGCCTCCATGCAGTTGCTGTTTGTTATAGAAGCAACTACTTTATTTGCACTTTGCAAGCACATCGTCAATATTACCACAGTTAATGAAATAACTTTCAGGTATGTCATCATACTTACCTTCAATAATTTCCTTAAAGCCCTGTATTGTTTCGCTAACTGGAACATATCTTCCTTCAAGACCTGTAAACTGTCCTGCAACGAAGAATGGCTGTGAAAGGAATCTTTGAACTTTTCTTGCTCTTGATACGACAAGCTTATCATCTTCTGAAAGTTCGTCCATACCAAGAATAGCAATAATATCCTGAAGTTCCTTGTACTTCTGTAAGATTTCCTGAACACCTCTGGCTACCTTGTAGTGTTCTTCACCCACAACTCTAGGGTCAAGTATTCTTGATGTTGACTCAAGTGGGTCAACAGCAGGATAAATACCAAGTTCTACGATTGAACGTGAAAGAACTGTTGTAGCATCAAGATGGGCGAAAGTTGTAGCAGGAGCTGGGTCAGTTAAGTCATCGGCAGGAACGTATACAGCCTGAACAGATGTAATAGAACCATTCTTTGTAGAAGTAATTCTTTCCTGTAATGCACCCATTTCTGTCTGAAGTGTTGGCTGGTAACCAACGGCTGATGGCATACGTCCAAGAAGCGCTGAAACTTCTGAACCTGCCTGAGTAAATCTAAAGATATTGTCGATGAAAAGAAGCACGTCCTTTCCACCCTTATCTCTAAAGTACTCAGCCATTGTAAGACCTGTAAGACCAACTCTCATTCTAGCTCCTGGTGGTTCGTTCATCTGACCGAATACCATTGTAGTCTTTTCGATAACTCCTGATTCTTTCATTTCGTAGTAAAGGTCATTACCTTCACGAGTACGCTCACCAACACCTGTGAATACTGAATATCCACCATGCTCAGTAGCGATATTTCTGATTAACTCCTGAATAAGTACTGTCTTACCTACACCAGCACCACCGAACAAACCAATCTTACCACCCTTTTGATAAGGACAAAGTAAGTCAACAACTTTAATACCTGTTTCAAGCATTTCTGTTGATGTTGCCTGTTCTTCAAATGTTGGAGCTTTTCTGTGTATAGGCATATACTCCTGTACTTTTGGAGCTTCTTCATTATCTATAGGGTCACCCAGAACATTGAACATACGTCCTAATGTTTCTTCACCTACAGGTACTGATATTGGTGCACCTGTAGCTACAGCTTCCATGCCTCTTACTAAACCGTCTGTAGGGCCCATGGCAATACATCTTACTGTATCGTCACCGAGGTGCTGTGCAACTTCGATTACAAGCTTAGCACCTTCTTTAGTAGTAACATTGATAGCTGAATTGATTTCTGGCAAGTGTCCGTCTGTGAACTTAACGTCAAGAACGGCACCGACAATCTGAGTGATTTTACCAATATTCTTTTCTGCCATTTTTGCCTCCATTTTATTTTTATCTTACTCGATGGCGTTTGCACCGGCGATAATTTCTGTAAGTTCCTGAGTAATAGAACCTTGTCTTGCTCTATTGTATTTAAGCGACAAATCAGAAATCATCTCTTCTGCATTACTTGTGGCATTATCCATAGCCTGCATTCTTGCACCATTTTCACTTGCAACAGCTTCAACGAGAGCACCATAGATAAGACTACACACATACTTAGGTATAATCATATCAAGTGCTTCTCCTTCTTCTGGTTCATAGTTCATTGGTGTTGTATCTGCTTGCTTGTTATTATCTGCATTAGCCAATGACTTGTCAACTGGTAACAACTTTATAAGCGTTGGTACATGGACAACTGTATTCTTAAATGATGTATACGCAAGATATATTTCGCCAATCTCACCGTCTGTAAATGCCTTAAGCACTTCATCACAGATTTGCTTAGCATCTGTATACATAGGATTGTCAATAACATCTGAATAATCAGCTTTTATTGTATATCCCTTTCTATCAAATACTTCTCTGCCCTTACGTCCAATAGCATATATTAATGCGTCTTCTTTACGGATATCTCCATTAGTAACGAGCTTGGTTATATTGGAATTATAACCACCTGCAAGTCCCCTGTTGGCAGTAATCACAATTACAGCCTTTTTCTCTGATGAGCCTGCATTAAGGTACTTATGATTAATATTACCTGATTTTGCAAGCATACTGCATACAGTTTCATACATCAAATCAAAATATGGCTTTGTGCTTTCTGCCTTTCCCTTCGCTTTCTGAAGTTTCACAGTGGAAACAAGCTTCATGGCTTTGGTAATCTGTCCGGTACTTTGAATACTGTCTCTACGCCTTTTTATGTCTCTCATTGAGGCCATAATCAATTACCTCCATTCCAGCCTTACAGCTGTTTCATAATAGTTGCGAAGAAGCTTACGGCAAAACCGTAAGACTCTTACCCTTTATGCCATGTTTTATTTAAAAGTTTTCTTAAATTCTTCAATAGCATTAACTAATGCTTTCTCTGTTGCGTCATCAAGAACTTTAGTATCTCTGATTGTTTCAGGAATATTAGGATACTTAGTATCAATATAATCAAATAATCCCTGCTGGAAATCTAAGATTTTCTCAACTGCAACATCAATTACATACTTTTTAGTTACAGCATAAATAATAATAACCTGATATTCTACAGGCATTGGCTTATACTGTGGCTGTTTAAGCATTTCCTTAATTCTTTCACCCTGAGCTAACTTCTCCTTAGTATCTGCGTCAAGTTCTGAACCGAACTGAGCAAATGAAGCAAGTTCTCTGTACTGAGCAAGCTCTGTACGAATAGGTGCAGCAATCTTTTTGATAGCCTTAATCTGAGCAGCACCACCAACTCGTGATACTGAAAGACCGGCATTAATAGCTGGTCTGAAACCAGAGTTAAACATTTCTGTTTCAAGATAAATCTGACCATCTGTAATAGAAATTACATTTGTTGGGATATATGCTGAAACGTCACCAGCCTGTGTTTCAATGATAGGAAGTGCTGTAAGAGAACCACCGCCGTATTCATCTGACATTCTAGCTGCTCTTTCAAGAAGTCTTGAATGAAGGTAGAATACATCACCAGGGTAAGCTTCACGTCCTGGTGGTCTTTTAAGAAGTAATGACAGTGTACGATATGCAGCTGCGTGCTTACTTAAGTCATCATAAACTACAAGTACGTCATCCCCTCTTTCCATCCATTCCTCACCGATAGCACAGCCTGAATAAGGAACGATATACTGTAATGGAGCAAGCTCACTAGCTGTAGCAGCTACTACTGTAGTATAACTCATTGCACCATATTCTTCTAAAGTCTTAACGATATTGGCAACTGTTGATGCTTTCTGACCGATAGCAACATAAATACAGTGTACGCCTTGACCTTTCTGATTGATAATTGTATCAATGGCAATAGCAGTCTTACCAGTCTGTCTATCACCGATAATAAGTTCTCTTTGTCCTCTACCGATTGGTACCATCGCATCAATAGCTTTGATACCTGTCTGTAATGGTGTATCAACTGACTTTCTTGTAATAACACCAGAGGCAACTCTTTCTATCTTACGGAACTTGTCTGTATTAATTGGTCCTTTACCATCTATTGGCTGACCTAACGCATTAACAACACGACCTGTTAAAGCATCACCTACTGGAACTTCAACAACTCGTCCTGTAGTCTTAACAGTATCACCTTCATTAATGCTTCTTGAGTCACCAAGTAAAACGGCACCGACGTTATCTTCTTCCAAGTTAAGTACCATTCCGTATACTTCACCAGGGAATTCAAGAAGTTCTCCCTGCATAGCCTTTTCAAGACCATGTATACGGGCAATACCATCAGCTACCTGAATAACTGTACCAACATCTGATACTTCAAGGTCCGTAGAATATCTCTTAATCTGCTCTTTGATAACTGAGCTGATTTCTTCCGGTCTTAAATTCATGGAACTAACGCACCCTCTTTCTAATAAAGTACGAAATTACCAGCTTTACGCAAGCTGAATTTTTCTAAGATTTTTAGCAATTTCGTCTATTTTTGTCTTAATACTGCTGTCTACAACTCTATCACCTATTCTTATAACCATACCGCCAATTAATGACTCGTCAACAATATAGTTAATTTCAAAGCTGACATAATCTGTAGTTTCACGCAATTTGTTTTCAACCTTTTCCTTCTGAGCATCAGATAATGGTCTGGCAGTTGATACACTAACAACTCCAATCTTTTTATATTCCTTTACCCTGTCCATAAAGTACTTAAGAGTTTCAACAATTTTAACTTGTCTATCCTTAGATATCATAATGACAAGTAATCCAGTCATATCCTTTGAAACACATTCGCCAAAGATATTTTCAATGACCTTTTCTTTTTCTTCTTTTTTTATTTTAGGATGATTTAAAAATTTGCCAAGCTCACTATTATCATCAAAAGCCTTGATTACAGCTTGTGCTTCCTCAAATAATACATCGACTTTTGACTCAGATACGGCAAGGTCAAATAATGCATCACCGTAAGTTGTTTCTACTAGCTTAGCCATGTCTTTTCACCCATTTCATTTAATGTCTCTTCTATAAGAGCATCATTTTCTTTATCATCAATTGACTTTGCAACGAGCTTTGCTGCCATAACAGAAGCAACTGCAATAATCTGTTGTTTAACTTCATCTGCAACTTTCTGTTTTTCAAGTTCAGCTTCTGTATTAGCTCTCTCAATAATTCTTGCAGCTTCTTGTTTTGCCTCATCGACAATCTTCTGCTCATTATGCATAGCTACTTTACGAGCTTCGCTCAATATTGCCTCAGCTTCCTTATCAGCTTGTTTAAGCTTTTCTTCGTATTCAGCTTTAAGAGTCTGTGCTTGCTGCTTATCAGCTTTAGCACTTTCTCTATCGCTTGTTATTTTGTCCTGTCTTTTTTTAAGCATATTTCTTACAGGATTAAATAAAATGTAAGAAAGCAGTACAAATAAAATAAATACGTTAAAAGCAGTAATTGCTGCATCAAGAAGAAGCTGATAATCAAGACCAAATAATCGTCCATCATCTGCCAAAGCAATAAATGTACTTCCTATTAAATTCAAGATTTTAGCCTCCTTCCTATCAGCTTAACTGTCTGATTAAACCTAAATCAGCGTTCACTGACAAAATAAATATCTTGTCAATTAGCCTTTAAATGGCTGAACAAACATTAAGATAATAGCTACGGCAAAACCATAAAGACCTGTTGTTTCGGCTACGGCCTGACCAAGTAACATTGTTGATGTAATATCTGACTTTGCACCTGGATTACGTCCAACTGCTGAAGCACCATGTCCTGCTGCGATACCCTGTCCTACACCAGGACCTACACCTGCGATCATTGCAATACCAGCACCAATTGCTGACATAGCCTGAATAAACTCCTGTCCACTAATATTCATGTTTTAATCCTCCATTTTAAAAAATTTTGTCACCTATAACTTATGTTGTAGGTTTTGTGACCTGAAAAGCATTGTTTGCAATACTTCAAGTTGCCTTAATCATCGGCAATCTTGTCATTGACATATACCATTGTCAACATACTAAATACATAAGCTTGGATACAGCCTGAGAACAAATCAAAATAAGCATGTAAGAATGCTGGATATCCTAAAGTATAAGGATTAACCAAGTCATATATCAAGCCCATAAGAACTGTTCCTGACATAACATTACCAAACAAACGTAATGAAAGCGACAGCGGTACGGCAAATTCACCAATTAAGTTAATTGGGAATAAGAATGGCAATGGCTGAAACAGTGCTGTGAAATGCTTAACACCGTTTTTCTTAATACCATTAAATTGTACCAGGATAAATGTAATTACACCTAGTGCAACCGTAACGCCATAGTCTGCGGTAGGTGGTCTTAGTCCGAAAAGACCAGAAATATTAGAAATAATTATAAATAAGAACAATGTTGAAATGTAATTAACAAATCTACTTGCGTTCTTACCCATAATGCCATCTACCATTGTTCCGAGCATTTCTACAATAAGTTCGATTACATTAAGAAATGAGCCCGGAGTGTCTGTTGCTTCTACTTTATTTAACTTAACTCTGGCAACTATAGCCATCACAAGTATAAATATAGAAACAAGCAACATCGCCACGTGTGTTGTATCAAGAGCGAAATCGTAGTCAATTCCTGGTATCCTGAAGGTACATAGCTTCTTAATCATAAAGCTACTGTCACACGCAACTACCGATGTCATCATTGTGCTTCCCACCTTTTCACCTTCCTTTTTTAATTTTGGTTAAAAACCTATGAGTAAACGGCTGTAAATAAGCCGATACTTTCATGGCAAACATTCCAATCAAAGCACACACAAGGTTGCCTAGATTAAGAATATACAATGCGGCAAACATTGCAAACATAACAGCTAGTCTTACAAAATATCCAAGCAAATATGTTTTTCTTGCGTCTGCCATTCCATAAACGACTTTTCGTATTTTAAAGCTCATCTGAAATGAACCAAAAATAGCATATACAACACCAAATAAAAAGCCAATCATATATAACGTATCAGAAAAAAATATTAATATAATAATCTCTCCAATAACTAAATACAATAAATCTACCAACAAAACTTCTGGTAGTGCTTCATTTAATTGTTTAATTTTCTCTAACATAAATCTCAACCTATACCTTTATGAAATTCTACCAGTGTTTATTACTTATTATCATCTTTAGTCTTGTCAAGTATTTCCTGAATATGCTTATCCTGTTCTTTCTTTCGTCTGTATTCATCTTGCCTTACCGTATTCATAGCTAGTACATAAGCATTTCTAGCTCCAGCAGCTATACCTAGAAACAACATTGGAACAGTAAACCACGTTCCAAACTTCTTATCTAGCCACAGGCCTACAGCCAGACATAAAAATACTGGAACCATTATACTTATACCAATCTGAGATATCAGCACTATATTACGATATTGTGAACCATTTTTGCTCATTCATTCATCCTTTCAATACTACGTCACCATCTACTATACCATTTTATATTTATAAAGTCCATTAATTTGTTAAAAAAATAGTAATCTTTTTCAATAAAGAAAAGCCAGTAATTGCAAGGCTTCTTATTATATATATACGTTATTATCGACATTTTTTTACATAAAAAACGAGCCAATGTAACATGTTAGTGGAAAATTTCACCATTTTTTGTTCTCATAAAAATACAATAGACTGTCATACTAAGTAAACTTAATAAAACAGTCCATATATCTTATATTATTTTTTTTCATATTCAGACAATACATCAAGATAATTCTTAAATTCACCATTATAAATAATAGACAACAGCGAATTAAGTCTATAAAGTGCTGTCTGTAACATCTCATTAGAAATTATCTCTTGTCTACAAGCGTCTGCTAACTCGTCCAAATCAACAACTTTTACAAATCCAGAATTCTCAATTATTACATCTGCTAAAAGGTCAGTAAACACATAAGTATCACTATCCTTAATGGCAGTATCAATTATATCGCAATATACATACGCAAGTGAGTTATCTTCCTTATAAAACTTACTAATCTTCCATCCCTTATCAAGACAATAATACGAACACCCATGCGAAAACTCAGCCTTAGGGTGTATAGTCGACCAACTCGTAATTATCTTTTTGTCATCAATATGAATTATATTATCATTCTTAAGATTAATACATTCATCGGGAATTAATCTTTTTCTAAATAGAGTTGCCATGTACTTTCCTCCAAAAATATTTTATATGCCAACTATCACACGTTCTGTCAACATTAACTATAATAAAATATTATACCAATTCAAATACAAAAAAGCAATTTATAAATTATCTCATTAGTTAATTTTATAGCAAACCAATCTCCATTAAAACAACACTCACCTACACTTATATACCAGCAACAAATAGCCTTGTTTAACTCGAACACCAGCTAATATAATTCTACAAACTTTCAATAAGATAGCTGGATTATATATCCAATAAATGCACCATTTAAAGAACAACTGCCTATATTTGTGTGATAGCGGCAAACACACTTGTTTTACGAGGTCATACAAATATAGATGATTGTTCTTTCACTGGTGTGTGTTTGGATATATAATCCTGCTATCTCTCACAACTTATAACTCAATATTTATTTCCCTACCAGTTGCGTCATACTTATAATATCTAACTCCAGCCGCATTAAGCATTCTCTTAGACGCAATAACAGAAGCTGTATCTGCATATTTATCACAATCATAAACAAGTGTTTTAATGCCAGCTTGAATTATAGCCTTTGCACATTCATTACATGGAAATAACGTAACATACATTTTAGCATTATCAAGGCTTCCGCCCCTGTAATTAAGAATAGCATTAAGCTCACTGTGAGCTGTATACATATACTTATTATCAAGTGGGTCGCCATCTCTATTCCACGGAAATTCATCATCAGAACAACCAATTGGAAGTCCATTATATCCCATAGAAAGTATCTTATTATCCTGACTTACAATGCAAGCTCCAACCTGCGTATTAGGGTCTTTAGACCTTAACCCAGAAAGCTTTGCAACGCCCATAAAATACTCATCCCAAGAAATATAATCCGTTCTTTTATTACTCATACAATTCCCTTTCAAAATTACTATTTTTATGCTCTATTAATAATGCTAGTTCCACAAATATTTATGAAACTAGCATTATAATTAACTTATGTCAAGCAGATATTCACAATATGCGTTACTGCCTGCCAAAAACAATATTATTTTGTACCAAAAATTCTGTCACCAGCATCGCCAAGGCCTGGAACAATATACTTGTCATCATTAAGCTTTTCATCAAGATTACCAATGTATATATCAATATCTGGGTGGTCTTTTCTTAATCTTTCAAGACCTTCTGGTGCGGCAATAATACATAAAAACTTAATCTTTTTAGCTCCACGCTTCTTAAGCATATCAATGGCTGCTGAAGCTGAACCACCTGTTGCAAGCATTGGGTCAACCACAAATACTTCTCTTTCTGAAATGTCCCTTGGTAACTTACAAAAATACTCTACTGGTTCATGTGTTGTTTCATCTCTAAAAAGTCCAATATGACCTACTTTAGCGGCTGGAATTAAGCTAAGAATACCATCAACCATACCAAGACCAGCCCTTAAGATTGGAACTACTGCAAGCTTCTTACCCTTTAATTCTCTTACTGTAGCCTTACAGATTGGTGTTTCTATTTCAACGTCTTGTAATTCAAGATTTCTAGTTGCTTCATAGCACATAAGCCCTGCAACTTCGCTGATAAGATTTCTAAATTCCATTGAACCTGTGTCTGTCTTTCTTGCAATCCCTATCTTATGCTTAATAAGTGGATGCTCCATAATTACAGTATTTCCCATGTTTAAATCTCCTTTTTGTGAATTTTTTTAATCTTCTAACATACTTATTCTTCTTTTATGTCTTTCATCACCTGAAAACTGTGCATCTATAAATGTATCAGCAATTCTAAATGCAAGTTCTGGTCCAATAACTCTTGCTCCAAGACAAAGTACATTTGCATCATTGTGCTGTCTAGTTGCCTCAGCACTAAAACAATCACTACAAAGTGCTGCTCTTATTCCCTTAACTTTATTAGCAGCAATACTCATTCCAATACCTGTACCACAAAGAAGTATTCCAAGTTCACATTCTTTGCTATTTACAAGGTCTGTAACTTTTTTTGCATATACAGGATAATCACATGACTCATTTGTGTAACAACCTGTATCTTTACATTCAATTCCTCTTTTCTTTAAATGGTCGATTAACTGATTTTTTAAATCAAGCGCACCGTGGTCACAACCTATTGCTATCATCTAGTCCTCTTTCCGCCTTTGTAGGCATTTTATTAACTGTATTGTCCTATTATATTACGAGCTGCCTTTTCAAGCAATATATATAATTGTTCAAAACACTTATTATATTCTTCCATACCATTTCCATAAGGGTCTAAAACTTCAATATCACCTTCTCCTGCATATTCTGACAACGTGTATACATTAATAGCCCTATCATATTTATCATATAATTTCTTTTTCATATTAGAATTCATAACAAGCACAAGTGTATTATTGTCAAAATCTTCATTTTCTATTTGCTTTGTACTATCACTTACCATAATCATACCATGTTTTGAAGCAACTGCAACAGCCTTGGGATTATATGGCTCTGGGAATAATACCACCATGCCCCTTGACTGCACAAGAATATCTGTTCCCTGTAAAAATGTACTCATAATTGTAGCCGCCATAGGGCTTCTACAAGTATTACCAACACATACAAATATCACTTTATTAATATTACTCATTTTACAACACTCCACTACGCATTTATAATTGTATGTCCTGCTGCCTTTATAAGCCTATTCATTACAGCTTGTCCAACATCATTTGCAGAAAAACTTTCAGAATAAATATATTGCACTCCTAATTTATCAAAATCTCTTAATGCTGCATAAAGATTATGTGCAACTTCCTTTTCATCCTTTTTACTACCTACTACTTTAACAATTCCGCCTTTATACTGTGAGCTATCTTCTAATGTTGTCATAATTCCTACTTTATAACCTTGACTTTCCTTTTCAAGTGTGAGTTGATTAATTTTCTCAATAACATCTTGTGTACTTCCAGTTACAATTGCAAGGTCTGCATCAGGTGCATAATGCTTGTACTTCATTCCAGGTGCTTTAGGAACAATACCCTCCTTTACACTTCCCATAATAGCAGGGTCGACTCTTACTTCACCTAATACTTCTTCTAACATCTGCTTTGTAATGTAACCAGGTCTTAATATTGTAGGAACTTCTTCGCTAAGGTCAACAATCGTAGACTCCACACCTATATCAACTGTGTCATCTTCTATTATCATATCAATTAGCCCCTTCATATCACTAATAACATGTTCTGCCTTTGTAGGACTAGGCTTTCCAGATGTATTTGCACTAGGTGCGGCTATATATATTCCCGACTCTTGTATAAGTCTTTTTGCAACCGGATGACTAGGCATTCTTATTGCAACTGTATTAAGTCCACCTGTTATTGTTTCTGGTACAATAGCTGATTTTTTAAGTATCATAGTAAGAGGCCCTGGCCAAAAATGTTTAGCTAACTTCAATGCGCTTTCATTAACATCAATAGATAACTTATATAATGCTTCGATATCTGCAATATGAACAATAAGTGGATTGTCAGAAGGTCTACCTTTTGCCGCATATATTTTCGATGAAGCTTCACTGTCAAGTGCATTTCCTCCAAGTCCATACACTGTTTCTGTAGGAAATGCAACAAGACCGCCTTGCTTTAATATATCTCCTGCCTTTTTATATATACTTTTATTTTCATTTTCACTATCAACATCGTGTCTTATTTTTGCTATAATCGTTTCCATTTTTACTTGTTACTCCATTCCTGTGTGCATAAGATAATCTATAATACCATTATACAATGCAAGTGCAACTTTTTCTTGATATTCTTCTGTTACTAGAAGCTGTGCTTCCTCTGGATTAGAAAGAAAACCACATTCTGCAATGACTGTAGGCACTTTTGTATGTATTAGCATATAATATGTTGTGTCTGCCTTTGCTTCTCTTTTATTAGTTTCATCTATATTTTGTTTAAATGAATTTTGTATACACTCAGCTAATAACTTACCTTGCGCAGAATGTTTATAATAAAAAACTTGTGCTCCCTTTACTGAACTGCTTTGAAAACTATTCTGATGTATACTTATGACTGCATTTGCATTACTTTCTTCTATTATGCTACACCTTTTTTTCATATCAGCAATCTTTTTATTGCTGTCAGACTCCTGATATAATCCATTTTCATCACTCCTAGTCATTGTAACACTAATTCCCGCAGCTTCAAGTCTTTTTTTTAGTTTAAATGCAATCGCAAGGTTGACATCTTTTTCCAATATGCCATCATCACTTTTTTTACCGGGGTCAATACCACCATGACCACTATCAATTACTATTCTTTTATTTGACATATCTATATTTTCAGTATTATCATTTGTACTATTATCTGAATTACTACCTTCATTATTCCACATACTTATTATATTAAAAATATTACTAGCAACCTTAGCTCTATTAGCTGGAAGACAAATATAAACTGCTATATACACACCCATAATCATTAATATAGACATAATAAGCTTTAATTCAGTACGATTCATAATTCACCACAAATTATTTTTAATTCAATATATGATATTTAGATTATGTATATGATTATAAGTTAAATAGATATTGACAACCCATTATTTTTATATAAAATTCTTAAATGCGTTAATTAAATTCCCTATATCCTAAACTCTATTCAGATATACGAAACTTAATTAACACATTTAAAAGCCCCTGCACACTAGACTAGCTAGACACGCAGGGGCTTTTAATTAATCACTTATATAATGCTCAAATCCTACTGTGGATTAGGAGCGCCAACTGGACATACACCAGCACAAGCACCACAATCTACACATACATCAGCATTAATTTCCATGTGAGCAGCTCCTTCAGAAATAGCTTCTACTGGACATCCAGCTGCACATGCACCACAATTGATACAATCATCATTAATTACGTATGCCATGATAAAATTCCTCCTTAAATTATATTGTTATCTTATTATACGATATTTGAAAAAAAAATTCAATAAAATATTATTATATCAATGTTTTTAAATTTATACAATTTAATTTTATTACTAAATGTATGTTGACTTTTTTAACTATCAATATTATATTTAATACACTACTAAATAATAGGAGGAATATCTAATGAATAGAATTACCAAGGATACAACAATTGGTGAAGCAATACAGATAAATCAGGGCATTATCCCAATCCTTATGGGAGCTGGTATGCACTGTGTAGGTTGTCCATCATCAGCAGGTGAAACAATCGAAGAAGCAGCTATGGTTCATGGTATTGATTGTGATGACCTTATGGAAGAAATCACAACATACTTACAGTCATTAGCATAATTAGACAATACTAATTTGCATATAAGTGAACTACCACAGACCATAAAGGTCTGTGGCTTCTGTTAAATGGTTTACCAGACTAAGTTGTTAGAAATAGCAACTACGATATT
>URYE01000007.1 GCA_900551945.1 uncultured Eubacterium sp.
CGAACTGCATACCTTCTACAAGATCAAGTTCTGTCTTCATTGTCTTAGATTCTTCGATTGTGATTACGCCATCATTAGAAACTTTTTCCATAGCATCTGCTACCATCTGGCCTACTTCTTCGTCACCTGCTGAGATAGATGCAACCTTTGCAATCTGATCCTTGCCTGTAACCTTTTCGCTCATCTGTGCTATAGCTTCTACTGCACAATCAGTTGCCTTCTTCATACCTTTTCTTAAGATAATTGGATTAGCACCTGCAGCTAAGTTCTTCATACCTGCATTTACCATAGCCTGTGCAAGAACAGTAGCTGTTGTTGTACCATCACCTGCTACATCGTTAGTCTTTGTAGCAACTTCCTTTACAAGCTGTGCTCCCATGTTTTCAAAAGCATCTTCAAGTTCAATGTCCTTTGCAATTGTAACACCATCATTTGTAATAAGTGGTGCGCCATAAGCCTTATCAAGAACAACATTTCTTCCCTTAGGTCCAAGTGTTACTCTTACTGTATTTGCTAATTTATTAACGCCTTCTTCAAGAGCTTTTCTTGCTTCAATGCCATATTTAATTTCCTTTGCCATTTTAAGTTCCTCCAATTCTATAAACCAAAAATCAATTTATTTTTCAAATAAAGCAAATATTTTCAATCCACTTTTTACTTATAGACTTTTGTACCAATCTCTTTTATAAATAAGAGTAATTGATATAATAAATGTCCTAATTATTCAATAATAGCTAATATATCTGACTGCTTTACAATGATTAAATCTTCATCTTCAAGCTTTACTTCTGTACCAGAGTATTTAGAATATATAATCTTGTCGCCTTCTTTGACCTGCATCTTAACTTCCTTGCCGTCAACTATTCCTCCTGGGCCTACTGCAACTACTTCTGCCTGCTGTGGCTTTTCCTTTGCCTGACCTGGTAAAACAATTCCTGACTTTGTTGTTTCTTCTGCAACTAACGCCTTAATTACGACTCTGTCTCCTAATGGTACTAACTTCATATTAATCCTCCATTCTGCTGTCACAATTCATTGTTCTGTATCTGGCAGCCCTCATTCTCTGTTTGTTAGCACTCACTAAATCCGAGTGCTAATCTCAATACAATAAAAATATCACTAGCTGTTTTATTTGTCAACAGCTATTTTAAAATATATTACGCATTTTATAAAATAATTATAATTTATTTAGATTTTTTAACTCCCATCTTAATAGTTTTTCCATAATAGAATAAATATTGCTGAGCATATCCGCCATATTCGCCAAAACGTTCTTTTGCAAATTCGGCTATCTTTTCCTTTGGAGTATCCTCTCCATTAAAATATAAATGCTCCATTATTCTTTTTATCCATACATCAACGGGAAATGCTTGTGTTTTTCCAAGTCCAAATAACATTGTACAGTTAGCTACCTTTGCACCTACTCCTTTAATCTGTGTAAGAAGTTGCTCACACTCTTGTACATCCGCTTGTCTTAACTGTGCTTCATCTATAGTCTTATCTTTAACCTTTTGAACTGCATCAACTATATAAGGCGCACGAAAGCCTGTCTTTAATTCCTTCAAATCTTCAACAGTTACACCACTCATTTGTTCAAGTGTTGGAAATGCGTATACATTTACACCATTACATTCTCCCAAATAATTGCCATACTTCGTAGAAATATCAGATACTATTTTCTTAATATGTGGTATCTGTTTATTTTGTGAAATAATAAATGAAATAAGTGTTTCAAAAAATTCTTGATTAAGTATTCTAACACCACTCATTGTTTCAATTGCTTCTTTAAGTGTATTATCATGTGAAAGCAAATCTTGTTTTATACTTTTATAATCTCTTTCCAAATCAAAATAATTCTTCCATATTGTATTATAATCTTCCATAGATGTATTAAATAATATTATTTCATCACCATTTTGCGATATATGAAGCATTTTTTGATAAGCTGAAAGTACATAGTCTTTCTTATCAACATCAAGCCTTACAAAATGAAAACACTGACCACACTCCAATGTCTGTTCTATATCAAAATCAGTTACATTTTTTAAAACAATATTATTATTTTCTTGTAAAATTTCCATATTCTTCTCCTTTAATTCAAGTAAATATTTGCAATTACTTTATTATTTAACTATAACTCTAATTTAACGTGACTAAATACTTATTATCTGTTATATTTATATTAGTACTAATGTACCGTTAATAATATCACTTATTATAAGCGAGGTTTTATATGACAGATAATATCAACAAGCATTTTCATATACAAAACAAAAAATATAATTCTATTACGCATAAAAAATATTTTAAGCCCTGCACATATATAGCACCTTTTATTTTATGCTTAACACTTTCAGGTTGCAATAACATTTTGCCAGACAATATTAATAATGTATTACCACAGGCAAATATTGTTTCCAAAGATAGTTCTGAAAAACAATATATTTCTTCAAAAGACGAACTTATTGAAAAAATTATTGACACTATGGAGCATAACCTTACATCGTGTACATTATATACAACCGACAGTAGTATTTTTGACGCCGATGAACTTATTCATACAATTGCCGGATTAACTCAAATACAATGTACTTTAAAACAATCTGGTTCAACAAATATTCTTGAAATTTTTCTTGATTACTGGGATAACTATCCGATAAGTTATGCTTTTAAGCACAATGATACATCATTGTTAGACGACAAACAACTTGAGCTTTACAATAGTTACATTAATATACTGTCACAAGTAACTTCAAGTAGTAATTCTGATTGGGAAAATGAACTTGCTATACACGATTATTTAGTATCTCATATAACATATACGGATGGAATTGCAGGTAATAAATACGCCTACAATGCTATTATAAATGGTACTGCGGTATGTAGTGGATATACTGAAGCTTTTAAGACATTTATGGACTTTCTTGGCATTGAAAACACGACTGTATCTGGTACGGCTAAAGGTGAAAAGCATATTTGGAACATGGTTTGTCTTGATGGTGAATGGTATCACACCGATGTAACTTGGGACGACCCTGTAAATGGTAACGACATTTATATAGAACATGGATATTTTAATATAACTGACAATGATATAGGCATTGACCACAGTTGGAATTACAAAACAGCAGAAGCAAATGGAACTAAATATTCTTATATAAATATTGCTAATATCCCTAATATTACAAGTGACAACGAACTTAGTAAGCTTGTCACATCTGCGGTTAATGAAAATTCTGAATATATAGAATTTACATCAAGAATACCACTTGATATTACATCAGCATTTGACAATGTAAACAAAAGTCTTTCATACTACTATAAAAACACATCACGCCACGACTATACACTCTATACAATAATATTTTCGTATTAAAATCAACGAGATATTATAGTTAATGTGCTATAATAAATATAGGTTTCGACACGAGCCTTATACTATCGTTAATGGATAATCTTTGATGGTGAAAGTCCTATAGAAAATCATTATTCTTATATGCTTTTGAGTATATTTGAAAGTGGTCGTATATACGAACCCAACGAGCTTTAACCGTTGGAGTGTCAGTACTATACACAATCTAGCTCGTTGTTTGTAAAAATATAAGTAAGTCTATAATTCTATTATTTATTTATCATAATAGAATTATAGAGCTTATTTTACAATGTTAAACTATGCCAATTCATTTATATTATTTTCTAAACTAAAACTGAATAGTTTATTTACGAAAAGGCTGTTCCGTAGTATTCAATATTTATTTAATATATTTTAAATAAAATTCTTATTTTTTTACTCATCTTGCAATATTGATGAGTCCTTAACCATTGCACGCACTAGCGAGTCCTTTGCATTTTTCCAGGGTTCATCAGCATATTTGTGGTCAAACTTATTAATAAACCATTCCACATCATCTCTAACTCTTTTCATATTTTCAAGATAAAGTTTATTAGTAGTGCTTATAAATTCATTAAGCACATTACCTGATAATTTATCTTTCGCCATATCAATTAAAAGGCCATAATGTATTGTACAAAAACCTTTGCTATTTTCATATTTAGTTTTAAAATCCATGTCCGATTTATACAAATATAACACTGTATCTATATATCGTTGAAAAGTTCCTTCAATCTTTTCACATACGAAACATTTTGAATTGAGATTATTAATATAATCACACACTTGTGGTTGTTCTGCCTTTTTAAATAACCCCTTTGACTTTACTGGCTCTTTTGAAATATTTTCTATATCAGATATGACCTTATCAAGATGGGTTTTCATAACAAGTGCAAAACCTAATCTATTTTCTTTATTATAAACTTGTATCATATGCTTTTCACAAAAACCCATCTCATCAGTTTTAGCTCTTATATCATCTTCCATATAGCTAGGTCCCATTGTAAACTCCACCGCCGACTCCTCAAGCTTCTTTCTCATTGAACAAATCGGACATTCGCAATCTGAATTAAATGCGTCATTTACTGGTATTGTATATATCTTCTCTTTCAAAATAACTTCCTCCAAATAATAATATTAAACTTTAAATTCACTTTTATACATTAGTAACTTTGTTGTTATTGCTTAATTATATTTTTAATAATCACTTGAATTTCATTATAAAATTTTACCAGCTAAAAAGCAACTATAAAACTATATAAAGGCTGTAAATAAGCTACATTACAATAATTTTTAATAACAAAAAAACTTTCACAAAAAACGCTGGTAATTTTTCAAGGAATGGTGTAGAATAGGGGCATAGAAAAAAATCCAATTTTAGAAAATGGCTTAAAAACGTTAGTTAAACAACAACATAAGATGTATTGAAACCAGGAAGCGGTAGACCTAAACGAAGAGAGAGCCAAACGTTAAACAACAACATAAGATGTATTGAAACATATCAATACCTCTAAGGACAAAGTAACAAGAGCGTTAAACAACAACATAAGATGTATTGAAACGATTGTAGATAAATTGCCAGTTGATGACAAGTCGAGTTAAACAACAACATAAGATGTATTGAAACTTTTGTCCAATTTGGTAGTAACGCTCGATAACGATTGTTAAACAACAACATAAGATGTATTGAAACGTTAGCGGCCGGATGTTTGGATCTGTGATGTACTTGTTAAACAACAACATAAGATGTATTGAAACCAGCTAACTCGTGCTAAAAAAGCATATATGGAAGAGTTAAACAACAACATAAGATGTATTGAAACTAAAAATGCAGAATGATTTTTCCAGTTCCAAATTTGTTAAACAACAACATAAGATGTATTGAAACGCAGCACATTGAAACGCTACGACAATAAAGGCAACTGTTAAACAACAACATAAGATGTATTGAAACAATGCAGTGCTGACACAGTTTGAGCGCCCGGCAGACGTTAAACAACAACATAAGATGTATTGAAACTTTGCCCATTCAATTTGTTTTGTTGAACCTTTTAAGTTAAACAACAACATTAGATGTATTGAAACGCTATATCTAAGTTGCCACTTTTGCTTACTATTTCGTTAAACAACAACATAAGATGTATTGAAACATAGCTGTGTAATTGCCATTGCCTAACATATCCCAAGGTTAAACAACAACATAAGATGTATTGAAACTCGATATCTCCATGTACCAGCTTTGGATAATCTTTGTTAAACAACAACATAAGATGTATTGAAACTCTACTCCACTAACGTGTCTACAAATGGAATACGTTAAACAACAACATAAGATGTATTGAAACATTAATGGTGTATCTATGCAATTTGGTAGCAGTTGGGTTAAACAACAACATAAGATGTATTGAAACTTTTTTATGCTTGTTCTTGTCCATGTCTGTATAAGTTAAACAACAACATAAGATGTATTGAAACAGAGCTTGATTTGAATTTAACCATGTTTCTTTATGTTAAACAACAACATAAGATGTATTGAAACCCGTCTAGCTTTTCAAGGAATACTTCAAATCCATTTTGTTAAACAACAACATAAGATGTATTTAAAACTTTAAGAAACGGAGATGGATTATATTGGTAAATTTCCCACAAACACCTAATGATTTAATAGAACTAATGAAAGATAATGAGCGTAGAAAAAAACTTACAGAAGACGATTGGCTTGATATTGGCAATTGGATGAAAGAAAATATAAAAAAAGATAAAGTATCTGAAGATGTGTACAGAAAGTTTTGGCCACTTGGTATAGGAGAAGTAATCGCAACTATATGCGATGGAATACACTATAGACGTAAAACAGGTAGATATGCAAAATAAGTTTAAGCACCCTTAGCGGTGCTTTTTTAACACATTCCCACAAAACACATATACTATTAGTGATTATGTTGTATAAGGCAGTAAAAAAATGAATAATAAATGCAACTGTTCTGAGCAAGTACTTGTTATGGCTTATGTGCCCTGGCAGAAATGGCAGAATATTTATAAACGTCAAGAAGCCTTAAAAAATGGAACATTATTTGAGGAACTCAATAAACCATTTAAAGGGGGAAGAAAAAGATGAATGACTCAAGACTTATTAATAAAAATATGGGACGTTCTGGCATGAGAAATATGAACAATTCTTATGCTAATTCTAATCAAGCAAGAAATAATTCTCAATGTAATTCATGTCAAAGAAATATGCAAAGACAATCTAATTCTCAAAGAAGAATGTCACAAAATAACCGTTCTAATAGTGATATTTCAAAGACTGATATGAGAAGTCCTGCTTGCATGGATTGTGACCGTAATAATGAAAATCGTATGCCAGACACTATGCGTATGGACCAAAAAAGATGTATGCAAAATATATATGAACTCGGTTTTGTTATTACAGAAAGTATTCTTTACCTTGACACTCACCCTGACGACACAGAAGCTATTGAATATTATTCTCAAATGCGTGATGAATTTTTAAAAATGATGGATTATTATGCTGAAAACTTTGGCCCGCTTAACTATTTTAATATTGAAAGTAAAAACTACTGGACTTGGGTTTCAACGCCTATGCCTTGGGAAGTTCAATAATTTATTTTTTATTATTTAGATATATGGAGGATATATATGTGGAATTATGAAAAAAGGCTTGAATATCCTATAAACATAAAAAATCCTAATCCCACCCTAGCGGCTATGATTATAAGTCAATATGGTGGACCTGATGGAGAGAGTGGTGCAGCAATGCGTTATCTTTCACAAAGATATTCAATGCCATATAGGCAAGTGGCTTCATTACTTACAGATATTGGGACAGAAGAATTAAACCCACGTTTATATCGGTAATATTATCCTCCATATAATGGAAAAACTATATAAACAAAGGAACACCATTTTCTTTATAATAAACATCTTCGTGGTCTACATACTTATATGTTGTAGCTTTATCGTTTTCAGTAACTTCCAATAAGCCTTTTGTTTCTATCCCCTTTTCTTTTAAGTGCTTGTCATCAACCTGTGTTAATTTTCCATTTTTATAATAATTAAACTTCATTTTTATATCTCCTTTTTTTATATACGATATTAATATACTTATATTATACAATACTTAAATAAAAAGTTAAGCTTTTTTGTATTATTTATTTTGTAAATTTCTATATTCTTCAGACTCTAATATATCCGCCATTATATCTCTAAGTCTTGGATATGTCATTTTTGCCTGTATTACTTCCTCGTTTTCAGGATTGCGACCTAAGTATATATTATAGGCTTTTATTATAAAGTTTCTCTTGTACTCATCTGAAGCCTGCAAGGCTCTGTCAACATCTGATAAATCATCACTCTCGCTTTTATCAATTATTGTGTTAGAGTATGCCTCTAATGCTTCTTTATCTGCCGGTCTTCCTAAATATTCTATAAAACACGTTTGAACATATAATTTTGCTTGTGCTTCTGTCATTTTTCCACTCCTATTTTCTTTATCATCATAAAACATAGATACATCAATGTGTTCTGGCGCACCCACAATTTTACTATTAGTAGATGTATATTGCCACCCATATATATTCCACCCATCAAGCGTATATTGCTCCTGTATATTAGGATTATCTGGATACATCGCAATCCATAATGGATACTTTGTTAATCTATTATCAAAGTAATTCTCAACAAAGTTCTGATTTGAATAAAGCATTGTATTGTATCCATACTTTTGCATTGTGTCACAAAAGGCTACGGCTATATTGCTAATAAGTTCTCTTGTTGGAGTTATTCCGTTGTCTTTCATATATCGCACTGTATCTCCTTCTATATCATACACTACCGGATAGTCAATATCTTTTTCTTTTAATATCTCGTAAAATGTTTTTGCTTCCTGTATGGCTTCGTTTTCATTTCTGGCATAACAAAACCAATATGCACCAACTTTATGTCCTGCCTGTTTTGCTTTAGAAATAAAATAGTCAAAGTTAGTGTCTTTTTGTGCGATTGTATTTCCATATCCTGCCCTTGCTATTACACCATGAACGTCACTATTTTTAATCATATCAAAGTCAATAGAGTCTACTTTTTGATACGATGAAACATCAATTACCTTATACATATATACACCTCTATTTTTTTATTTCTTCTGTTTCTGTTTTCTTTTGTAATATATCCACAGCTTTAGTTATTACCGCTGGGAGTGGTACTCCCATAAGCCCTGCATTTTCTACTAAACTTATAGTTTCATTCGCAACAAAGGCTATAATCAGGCAGTCCCTTATATAGCTTGTTCCAATTGTTATGTCTAATCTATAAGCCACCAACACAAAAGCTAACATTATCCCTTTTCTGCACAAGCCTTTCCAGCCTGTACTACTTTCCAACGCTCCAGTTGTTGTTTTAGGACTATTTTTAAACACACCAGCCACAATAAGACCAGTTATATAGTCTAAAAACATAAATATTAATAAAGTAGTTAATCCTGTATCCCAACCACCAAATAAACTTGCAACTACCGAACCTATTACTCCTGTTGTTGTACATATCATTTCTTTCATTCTTTTTCCTTCTTTCTTTCTTTTTATTTTTTATGTATAAAAAAGGCTTATGCCCCATATACATTAGCTATTTGTATCCCATTTAAGAAAAAAATTAAATTTTTATTAGCCTGGTCGTAGGCCAGTTTTATGGATTGCCCCGGTGCTGTTAAAGCAACGGCACATTGTCCGTAACGACTTGTAGTTACATAAAATTCTCCATTGGCATTAGTTACGCCATTAAAATTAGCGCTTCCGTTAAAATATGCACTTCCGTTAGAATAAACGTTTCCTTCGTGACCAACACAAAACGCATATCTATCGGTATTTTTAATTAATGCTCCAGCGTGTAAAGCCCAACCGCCTGTAGAGTTAATGCCTACTGTTCCACTGGTGGCGTTTATGCCAGTAGATGTTATATTAAACCCGCCGATTTTTCCCGTTGTACAAGTTAAGTTGCCTTCTTTTGTCATGCTTGTACCTGTGCTGGTCCAAGACAGGCGGTTAGCTGTTAATTTTATTTCGTCCGCAGAAGCATTAAGCATACTAACAATTTTGTTATTATCTGTTTTATCTATTTTTAACTCCAAGCTGGCTTTAGTTGCCATGTCCTCTTGTGCCGGAGTCCAGTCGGTTGCTTTTGTTCCCTTTTCCAACTTAAATTTAATGTTAGTAGTGTCTATTATTGCTGCATCACTCTCTAATGCAACTACCGCATTAAAATATTTTGCATTAGTTGGTGTTGTAAATGTTTTCGGAAATGTCTTATACCAGTCGGGACTGCTTATATATTTATAATTTGAATCATAAAAAAATAAAATTATTTTCCCAGTTCCATATTTAGATAATATATATTTAGCTCCCCCCTGAATTGCCCTTGCACTCTTTGTTCTCAACCTTGTAGTCGAATCTGTTCTCGTACCGGCGGATATAGTTCCACGCTCCCAGTAAGACATATCCATTGGAATGTAGTTTCTGCCGCCTATCTGCATGTCATTAAAATCTGCTTTAGTGGTATATGTAGCAGCAACCGACTGCGTAATGCTGCCTGCTTTCTGATCAATTGCCGAGTTCATGGATTGGGTTGTCGCATACTTATTTAATGTGCTTTTTGTTGCGTATGTATTACTTACAGTCGTCTTATAGCCGTTAAGGTCTGCCTGTAGGTTTGTAACTGTGTCCTTAATTTTCGTGACTGTACTGCCGTCCGCTTTCTGACTTATACTGGTCGTATTGCTGTTTACAGTTGCCGTAAGTTTTGATAATGTCTGATTAAGGCTTGTATAATTAGTACTTAATGTCTTAGTGCTGCTTTCAAGTGATGATATTGAACTGTCCACATCTTCCGGTGCGGGTGTCCAGTCGGTGGCTTTGTTTCCTTTTTCAAGCTTTGGAAAAGCTATATATACTGATACTCTCGTATCTTTCCAGCTTGTACCTCCGCCAAAATAAAAACGGTTATTAGTATCTGCATCTTTTACATTTAATGTATAAGTATAATATTTCCATGAGGTTGTTAATGCTGCCGTTCCGAATGGTTTATTCCCACCCTCATGTACTTTTAAATTAAATGCTTTGTCTGCTTTAGCCCAGAAAGAGACAGTATAATATCCATTTTCTTTTAATACGTTGTAGATTACCCTGTAACTGTCCGTTGCAGATGTTCCTTTTAATTTTACCGCTTTTTTGCCGCCGAGAGGGTCGGCTTCTCCGGTTGTTATGGTCGTAGTTCCCTGCCAGCCTGCTCCCGTTAGTATTGTAGAACCAGGTAACAGATTTCTCCCGCCAATCTCCAGCCCTGTTACTGCTGTTGTTATATCCTGCTGCCATATCTTAGAGCTTATATTGCCCTGAATGGCTGTTAATTGTGTACCTTGAGCTGTTACCTTTTCTGTTACTGTCTTAAGATTAGTTTCTAAAGTATTGGCTTTACTTAACGCAGTACTTACATTTGTCGTAAGATTTTTAAAACTTACATCTAACGTCTGCTTATCTGTATCAACATAGATTTTAGAGGCGTTTAATGTACTGCTTCCATCTGAATTGATGGTGGTTATCAGAGAGGCTATATCTATCTTCTTACCGCTTATGTTGGCGGTGTCGCTTATCATGTCATTACGGATTACTGCTTTCTTAATTCCGTCCGCCTGCACACCATACAGAGGGTCAAACATCAGCTTACCGCTCTTATCCCATATGTAGATGTTATAATCACCGGCGGCATCCCTGCCAATCTGAACCCTTGCAGTCTTATTATTATCCCTTATCTGTATTGTGTTATCCGATATGTCCAGATTACCGCTCTTACTTACTATATCCACGAGATTTGTATACAGCTTACCTGACATTATCTTGTCAGCACTTATATCCTTAATCATGGCTGATTTAATCTGTGCATCTCCGATAAGCCCTACCACCGTGTTAGAAAACTCTGTTGTAAGACTTTTACCTGTGGCAGTTCCGAACATCAGTGTATTAATGTCTGCAACGCTGGATTTAAGGCTTAATATGTCGGCACTGCCGGCTGTCAGAGCGTTAGCTTTCAGTGTATTTATTTCTGCCGTTGCCGCTTTAAGGTCCGCTATTTTAGCATATTTAATATCTGCTGTCGCTGCTGTAAGTGCTGTTGTTTCAAGACTGCCTATTCTTGCATTGGCAGCGTTTAATGTCTCTGTTACATTAAGGATCCTTGCATTTACTTTATCAAAACTTGCACTATTAGCAATAACTTCATCCAACTGTAAAATCTTACTGGCTGGAATACTGTCTATTGCATCACCGTCTATTGTTCCATTATCGGTGGTAATATTATCCACTGTATCCGATGTATCATCATACTTCTGTGTAAGCTCCTCAAAGCTTAACTTAGTATTAGATATTTCACATGTGTTATTTTCAGGACTGTCAGGATATTCTACAAGTCTGACAATACGCTGCTTAATCCTTAAGCCTGTATAATCATCTATTACAGTCACAACATCCCCAAGATGATACTCTAATAAGTTATATTCCTTACTTACCTTTGCAAGGTCTGTTACATCCACAGTATAAGATACTCTGGGCGTTGCCATGTCTTCCAGTTTGGCGGCCGCATCCTCTTTTAAATTATCAGCAACAGTGTAACGCTCATCTTTCCAATAATATGTTTTCTTTTTGCTGCTGTATGTGTAATTTTCCAGATACTTCTTACCACCATTTACAGCCTCTATGGTTAATCCATCTTTACCAATGGGAATTATCCTGGTGTAAAAGTCTGTTGTCTGTGCCTGCTTGCCAACAGACTTTAGATTTAACTGTGAACTAAAGTATACGCCCCTGTCTTCTCCACGTTTTTCTACAAATGTAATATTCTTATTAAGACTGTCTATAATCATCTCAACCCTGTATGTCTTTACAATCTGCTTAATAATGCCCCATGTATACACATTTGTTTTCTTAATGGTTCTCTTTTTAGATAAAACACACGTACTGGTCCATCCTGTTCCTGCAAGTGCAAGGTCTGCCGCCTGCTTTGCGGTCTGCTCTGTAGTGTAAAACGTCTCCCAGTGTGTACCCTCCAGCTCATCAATGTTTAATTGTGCTGTTATATCGTAACAGCTGCCATTAATGCTTATCTGTTTAATTACATACTCATCAGACTGTGTCTGTATGTAATTTTCCAGCATCATATCTTTAGGCATTGCTTTTATTGGTATAGAAAAAGAGAGGGTCCTGTCATCGAAATCCAGAACTCTCTCTATTTTTAAATCTTTATATGTGGTTACAGGCGGCATTACCTGCCGCTGTTGATTTAATAGTCTTAGCATTATACCGCCTTTCTATTGCAATATTATATTTATTCTTCCAGCATAAATAGCAGTGCATTAACATCATCTACTGTAAGACTGTCGTACTGGTCAAACTCACATTTCTCTATTATATCCATCTTCACAGCACTTATATTAATCTCTGTGTCTGTGTTTAAAAGCTCCTTATATTTATCCCCAAATTCACTCTCTGCTTTTTTATCTGCAAATACAACTGTTCCTTTCTCTTCATTAATCACAATATTATTATCCTTGTCACGTTTAGCTGTTTCATCAATATATTTTAACCTCTGCTCCTCCAGTACCTGTAATTCATCCGCTAATACTTTCCTGTTTCTTGCTATTGCAAATTGCAATGATGTCGGCAGATGTTTATCCCCCAATCGTTTCAGCTCTCTATCATATTCCTGTACTTCTCTTAACTTCAATTTAGTTATCATAATTATTCCCTTCCGTTTCTGGTATTATTATTTTTTACCCTGTTATTTCCTGAATAAATCGCATTTTAAATTAACATTATATAATCAGTCTTCCTTAAGACAAGCATCTACATAATCATTAAATTCTTTCATGTCTGCCCTGCACTCGTCCATATGTTCTATATACATAGTTGGATTAATAATACTCTGCTGCACAAATGGCAGATTTCTTATAACTCCGTTTTCTTTTTCAATGTTTGCACTGAATGTTATGACCGTGCTGTTATTGCCTGATGTATCCGCAATAACTGATGAACCATTAAGCTGTTTAATAACTACTGTACTCGTTGTTGTATTCTTTTCTAACATAATTAATCACTCCTTCTATAAATATCTTGGTTTATATGTAAGTGTGCATGTACATGCACTGCTTAACCTGATTGTATTAGTTCCCGGTCTTATTACCGGGAACTCCCAGATGTCAGTTCTGCCAAATATATTATTACCATTTTCTTCAATGGTGCATTTTTCCCCATCTATAACTACAGGAGTATTTATGGCTATATTCTGCACTGTTATAGGCTTTTGTGTTAAGCCTGTTATTGTTAAGCTGTTAAGTCCTATGTTACTTGTAATTTTTAATATTGCTGGAGATATTGCTGTAGCTACGTTATTAATTGTAATAGTGTCACTAAATTGATATTGCTTTGCTTCAGCATATTCATAACCATATAGTGTAGTACTCAGCACTTTAAATTTTTTACAACTTGTTTTTACTGTTGGTGTGTCTGCAATGCAACAATAATAATGTTCGTATCCATCAAATTTATACGTTGCTTGTTTGCTCATTAATTTTATAATGTTGCTTACATTATTATTAATTGTATCTTTATCACTTCCCTTTACCGCAAACTCTAACACTATTTTTTTAAGTGTGGCATTTTTATTAAATACTATTGGTGTTATAAAATTACTTTCCCATAGGCTCTCTGTGTTAAAAGTAGATGGCTGTATATTTATGCTGCATTGCTTGCCATTATATTGTGTTATATCTATGTTATTTATCTTCACCTATATAACCCCCTATTAAAAGCCATATTATTGCTTACAGTTTGCGTTATACTTCTACCGTCTAACTGTATATTACCGAACTGTGGAAAATACTGCTCCGCTAATTCACACAACCTATCTAGCTTATCACTGTTAAAAACCATTGTTGTAGTTCCAACAGTGTTAGGACTTATATCAACTTGCATTTCATTAGCTAACCCTCTTATTTGGTCTGTTACTTTATATTTATTATTTTTTATCCCCTTTGCAAGTCCGTCCATAAAGTCTGGCATCCAACTTTCATATGTTGTAAGTGGTCCTTCATCAGGGACAGAGAAATGTAAAATTGCGTGTATTATATCAGCTATACCACTAGACTCTTGCCTAATAAGCTCTCTTTTAGAACGTATTCCACTAGCAAGACCATCTCCAAAATCTGCGCCCCATACGTGCGCTCGTGCTGGAAGACCATCTATATATGCGTTAGCACCTTCCATAGCATTTTGAGCCGCCTGTGTCACATCTCCTTCTTTAGAAGATATTCCATTTGCCGTTTCCTGCGCTATCCCACGACCACTTGCGGCAAAATCTATGGCTTCCATTGTAGTTTTAGAGTTCATAACCATATCAAAAGTTGCATTTGTCATCATTGGCGTTGTATTTATTATTCCCATTGTTGCAGCATTACCAGCATTTGTTGTTGCTTGCTCTGCGTGTGGAGCAAGTTTATCTAATTCTGCTTTTGCAAGTTCTACCATTTCCTGTTGGTTATTAACCATATCTTGTGTTATACCAGGGGCATTATTATCTATAGCTTCTTGCATGGCATTAAGAGTATTTTCCATATTAGTAACCTGGTTCTCAAGGCTTTCTTTCGTACCATTTTCAGCCGTTATAAAATGGTTAGTCATACGATTTATGGCATCTTGCACCTTTTCAGCATTTCCACTCGTAGAAGCAGAAATCAATTCATTATAATTGCTTATCTCTGATGCGTAACCACTGTAAACATCTTGAGCTTCATTAAGTTTTTCATTCTGCTGTTTAAGATTGCTTTCCAATCTTTCAATCTCATCTCTAGCATCTGCAATCGCTTCTTGATACTCTTGCATACCACCAGTACCATCTGCCATTGCCTTATTATAGCCTGCCAAAGCTTCATCTTCTTTTTTATGCTGTTCTGCCAATTGTTGTTCCGTTTCCTTTACATCTTTTTGTATGTTAGCAAGATTTGTAAAGGCTTCTGTTCTATTTTCAATGGCAGTTGTATAGGCTTGTTCATTTGCATTTAGCAATGCTTCAGCTTGTTTAGACAGAATTACATCATCAATAGTTTTCTTCAAATCTTCGTAATTTTTAATTACACCATCTGTCATATCAATTTCAATACCTAATGCTCTGCTCAATAGACCTGTTATTACCTCTGCTCTATCTTCGTAGCCTTCTTTTACTTGCCCGTTTTCATCAACAATACCGTCAAGCTCTTTGGAAAGCATTTTTAAGTTTGTATATTCTGCATTTATTCCTTTTACACTCTCATCTCTTTGCTGAATAGTCTTGTCATAGGCTTCTTTGCTTTTATTTATGGCATCTATATGTTGTTGTTCTTCATCGGTGAGTTGCTTAACTGTTTCTGAGTTAGATTTTGTTGCTTTAGATAATGCAACTAATCCCGTTGTTAATGCTGCCACTCCTGCAACTGCTATTACGACACCACCAAAAACTGGATTTGTAGCCATTAGGGTTGTAAGACCAGATACAACCGTTCCTATGCCCTTTATTGTCTTTATAACAGCAGATATACCTGTTGCCATTTTTCCTAATGCTATTACTGCTGGTCCTATAGCTATCACAATACCGCCAATAGTTACGATTGTACTTTTTTGCTCATCGTCTAAACTGTTAAATTTAGTAGTGGCTTTGTCTGCCACTTCCGCCATTTTGTTTATCTTAGGTGTTATGGCTGTTAAGATTGCTTGTCCTAGATTTATACCAGAATTTTTTACTTTGTTTAATGTATCATTAATGTTCTTGCTTGTAGTTCCAAGTTTGCCAAATGCTAAGTCTGTCGCACCTGTACAACTCTGCATTTTTTCAAGCACTCCATTAAAACTTTCTGTGCTATCTCCTAACAATACAACACCAGCTTTCGCCGCCTCAGATGACGAAAACATATCAGATAGACTTTTATTATTCTCTTTCGCTGAGTCGTTTACTATCTCTAAAATCTCAGCTAACGTCTTGCCTTCGGCTGATAAATCTTTAAATGACTTTCCTGTTTTATTTCTCAATATTCCATCTACAATAGAGCCACTCTTTCCCATTTCATTCAACATCGAATTAAGGTATGTAGTTGACTCTGCTGTTGCTATACCTTTAGCCGTTAAGATTGCATACGACGTAGCCAACTGGTCCATTTGTACATTATCGGCTTTAGCTGTTGGTATAACTTTACCCATTGCAGATGCTAACTCATTAACGGTGGTCTTTCCCAAATTCTGTGTATTAATTAAAAGGTCGGATATATTTGTTACTTTATCTGCTTCTAATCCATACGCATTAAGGGCAGTTGTAAGAATATCTGTAGCTGCTGCCGAGTCTGTAAAACCAGCTTTAGCCAACTTAGTAGCATTGCTTACAAAATTAACGGCATCTCCTGTCTTCTGTCCTGCTGATATAGCATTGTATACGTTATCTGCTATATCCGTTGCCGCTATACCTGTTTTATTAGATAATTCTAATATAGAATTTTGCAAGTCATTTATAGGGACTTCTGTAGTATCAGCAATAGTAGATACTTTTGCGATTGCATCTTCAAAGCTCATCGCCTGTTTAGTAGCTACTGTACCTGTAGCCACAACAGCAGAAGATACGACAGATAATTTGTTGCCTAAGTTCTGTGTCTTTTCACCAATGTTATCAAATGTTTCAGCAACTCTATCAAGGTTAGGTGTAGCTTGTTTTACAGCCTTTAGCTGTTCTTCAAAACCCATTAACTCAACCTTTGCCTCATTCAAAGATGTCTTTAATTGCAAAGTTTTTTCGCTATTACTTCCATATTCCTTTGTAGACTCCTCTAATGCCCTTGTAAGTAATCCTACTTTATTCTGCTGTATTTCTATTTGTTTATTTAAAATAGTCTGTTTCTCGTTTAAAGCCTTTGCACTATTGGCGTTATCACCATAGCGGCTTTGTAGCAATTTCATTTCCGAGCTTGCAGACTTCATCTGCGTTTCGTATTTTTTCTCACTTTCTGCAAGTCTATCTAGTGTTGGTGTATGTCGTTCCACCTGCGAATTAACATTCTTAAGCTCTTGCTCCATTTTTGTAAGCTGTGACTGTGCCTGGTATAAAGAATTTTTCCAATTAAGTGTTTTATTGCTATTTTCTCCATAGGCTTCAGAAGACTTTTGTACAGCCTGTTTAAGCTGTGCAATCTTATCCTTTTGCAATGCAATCTGTTCAGCCAACCCTTTTTGCTTTGCCTTTAATGCGTCTGTTCCATTACCATTGGCATTTAACTCATAAGTGGTTGCTTTAAGCTCAGATTTCATTACTTTCATTTGGTTGTTTATATCACTTATAGCTTTTCTAAATTCCTTTTCACCTTCTGCTGCCAGTGTAATGCCTGTTTTTACTGTTGCCATTTATCTCCTTTCCCTTACAAACTAAAATGGTATTACGTCGTCCATATTCGCTTCTCTGCCACTTGTTTCGTAAGTTATTTTATTTGCTGTTCTTAGCATTTCTACGTCAAACGTCTTTTTATAGGCTTCATATAGCCTAAAGAACTTCTTTAGGGACATATCACCAATTTGTTCTTCAGTAAAACCCAATCGACTCATACCTATATAAAATAACCATGCCACTAAGTCAAAGTCTTGTGACTCCTCCGACTCAATGTCATGGTCATTTAGTT
This sequence comes from uncultured Eubacterium sp., assembly GCA_900551945.1. Classification (GTDB taxonomy): domain Bacteria; phylum Bacillota; class Clostridia; order Lachnospirales; family Lachnospiraceae; genus Lachnospira. The sequence continues at coordinate 18,138 of URYE01000007.1, forward strand.
TTTTTGCTCTGGCACTCCATTGTTTATAACCTGTATAGCTAGGTTTGTAGCGTCAAGTGCTGTTATATTTATTTCTTCATTTTTTATGTATTCATCTTCTTTTAACCCAACCGACTTTCTATGTACATTCTTTTGTCGTATTCCTTCATTTATGCACATAACAAGGAAATCTACAGATGTTCGCCATATATCTGCTGTATCTTTAGAGTCTAGCTTTTCAAGAAAGACTTCAAAACCATTTTTGTTGTCCTGTGCATATTTATTATCAAGTGCATCTATTACGTTAATATTAAATACAAGCAAGTATTTCTTCTTTTCTGTTACAGCCTTAACATCTACTACTTTCCCACTTTTGTTTTTAATATTTATAAATTTAGCTTTACTTAATTCTATCTGTTTAAATGTATCTATCATACTTAACACCTTTAAAAAAAGGATTATTGAAATAATTTCAATAACCCTTTAAGCCCTTTATTTTTTTATTTATGTTGCTATTCCTGCTTTTTTCTTTAACCAGGCTATTGCTTCAGCTTCTGTATCAACAATTGTTTCCATTTTTATATCGCCTGTCTTAGCTTTCATTATTTTCCCTTCTAAACTAGGAGTATTGAATGACGTCTTTTCACCCTTTGTTTCTAATGTTTCATCTGGTTCTGAATACATCATTTTGCACAACCATATAGCTCTAAATTTTTCTACTCCATTACGCTTTACCTTGCCATAAAAGCCATGTCCAACGTATGGCGCTACATCATTCTCATTAACAACTAACTCATTGCTTTCCTTATTGTACTTATGTCCTAAAATTAAAGCCTGTACTTCATACGTTAAATCATTAATTCCTAGTGTTTCTGTACCACCTGTTATAGATGTATCAGCTTCATCTAGTGCGTCATCAGCATATAACTCTGCATCATTCTTAGTCCATTTTAAATCTACTTTAATGGCTTTAGCCATTACCATACCACTTTTATATGTTGGTGTTCCTGCACTTTCATCATATAGTGCCACCATCGGATATTTTAATCCTATTGCTGCCATTACTCTCTCCCTTCCACGAACTCACATTCGTATACAATATGGTATATTTTTGTTTCTTTTTCATACAGTTCTGTTAAGGCTGGATAACTAAACCCAGCTTTAAAAAGTGCCTCTCGTACACTGTTTCTTAGTTTTTTGTACTCTGCTGGCTTTTTTGTAAATATATGTACTTGTATACTGCTTTCAATGTCTTCTGGCTCATCATCAGAGAAATTAATACCTTTATCATCAGCCAAATTAAAAACACAATAAGTATCTGCTTGTCCTGTATATGTTAAATACTTTATCTCATCTTTGTTAATAAACTCTGCTAAAACATTTACAATTTTCTCATTAATCATTTGACATTCTCCTGCATTATTCTTGTAGTTATATCTTCTAATTCTGCCTGAGATACATTTACAACTTGTTTTTGTATGGGGTTAGCTGATTGCTGGCTTGTGCCATATTCGTTGTATACAAACTTCTCCATATTTCTTACGGGTGTTTTTCTTTCTTTTGTTTCACCATGTCGGTCTATATATGTTGTACTTTTACCAGTTGGTCTTACCACAACATATTGTCCATATTGGTTCTTCTTAACACTTGTAGCTTTTATAGATTTTTTCATATCTCTAGTTTGTATATGTTCTATGGCTTTCTTCTCATTCTCTACTAACACCTCACCACCAGCTTTTAACATTTTAGCTGTTATATTTTCAATATCTTCAAGATTTGTTAAAGTTCTTAAAAAATCTGTATCAAAATTATAATTACAACCCATTCTAATCACTTCCTAACGTCAGCTCTATTGTTCCAGTGTCTTTATAATACGTTCTTATAATCTTATATTCTGCACCATCTATTTCTACTGCCTGTGCATATATTGGCTTTTTATTAACTATGTGCTTTGTCTGCTCATAGTCTTCTATTCTAGTTATTATAGATATAGACGGCTTTAAGCCTGCCTGCATAGCAGAATAGAACTCTGTTCTTTTTACAGACTTCATATTTGCAAATATCTCATATCGCTGTTCTTCTTCTGTATCAAAGCCACAACTATCTGCAACTTGATTTTTATAAATAAGTACTGCTTCTATATCCATAACTACTCCATATTTTTATATTGTAAAGAAGTTGATAAAGCTATTTTTAAGTTTTCATACGCTTTCTGAAAATCAACTTTATCATCATAGCCAAAATTGCCTTTACAATACAGTTTAATAGCTGTATATATTAATGGGTCTATCTCACCTGTTTCTGTCTTTATCTCTGTATTAATTCCAGCTAAACTCATATCACTCATAGCTGTTTTAATAAGACTCTCTATTTCTCCATCAAGCGAGTTCGTTTTTATTCTTAAATCTCGCTTAATATCATTTAAAATATCCATATCCATAACAAAACCTCACATATACCACTAGCAAAATAATATTGCTAGTGGCTTTGAATTAAATTACGCAGATTTTTTAATAATCTCCACTAAACTCTCGTTAATCGTTGACTTTCCATCAACAATCATAATAGCCTTTGTTACCTGGTCATCTGTTTCATCATCTTCATAGCGTTTTACTGTCATATTTAAGTTAGTATTTATGACATAATCTGCCATATTATAGATACAAGCAACAACTGTGTCTTTTTCTACCGTATCAGCGTAAGTTGGCATATACTGTGTAAAGTTTACTGGTCTTCCAAGAATGTTGTATACTGGCTTTCCGCTTAAACCTACATTAACCCTTGCCACAGGCTGTCCGTTAGTATCTGTCATTGAAACAATCTGGTTAAAGAATGTTGCCTTTGTCATATACCATTCCGCTCCGTTTTCATACTCTTCTGGAAGTACAGCTTCTGCTGCACATAGGTCTTTATATGTTATACTTTTTGTTTTTGCAATGTTGATTTTCCTACTGTCTTCAATTGTTTCTGTTAGAATACCTGTCATCTGATTTGTGCCTGTACCTGTAAAAATGCCTTGCTCAATAGCTTTTATCATAGCTGTTGTTACGTTCTCAACAAACTTTGTTTCAAACGCAGACAAAGCCATTGTCTGTGTTTCAATACTCATAGAAATAGCACATCTTAACTTATAATAATTAAATATAATCTTTCCTGTTGTTTTCTTTTGTAACTCACTTCCTGCACCTTCTGCCACCCAAGATGCTACTGGCTTAACGGTAGATGTTGGAATAGCAACACCACCTTTGTAAGACGTCTTTGTTACCTTTGCATAAATATTCCCAACAGTTTCTAACTTTTCAATGATTTTATTCATCGTTGTTGTTGGAATAACAGAAGCTACATCTGCTGTCTTTGTATTGTCATTCTTAAATTGTGCTGGTATTGGCGTACCGTTAATTACGTTATTCATAAACGCAGTTCTGTATTCAACAGAGTCATATATATCACTTGTTATATTTTTATCTGTCTTATCTACTAATGATGTTCCTGCTAAGTTTGTTATATCCGTTTTAGGCTTTATTCCACTACCACTAAGTGCTGTAAGATTAGCTTTTGTTTCAGCATGATTTTTAAAATCTTCATCTAATTCTTCTACATCTTTTAATTTTGCATTACTTTCTTCTAACTTTCCATCATTCATAAGCTGTTCAGCTTCATTAAGCATATTGTTTCTATACGATAAATACTCATTTTTATCCTTAAAATCTTTTACAACATTTAAAAACTTCATATTCTTTATACTCCCTTCATTTTTAACAACTGTAATTGTGTCTTATTTTTTTGTATTAAAAAATCGTCTTTAGGTTGCTCCTGAAGACGATTAATACACATATTTCTAATTTTTTCTATTGTGCTTTCTGGTAGTACTGTACCAAAAGCATTATTAAGTGTTATACCACTTGTATTACTATCTACACCTATAATTTCATCAACAAACCCCATTTCAAGTGCTTTATCAGAGCTTAGCCAAGTTTCTTTGTTCATCATTTCTAATAATTCACTTGCACTTTTACCAGTTTTTAATTGGTACGCCTTACTTATTGCTTCTGTTGCTGTTTTCAATACAAGTGAACCATGTGCCAAATCTCTGTAATCTCCATTACTTCCACCTGATACATTATGTATCATGTATAGGGCTGTCGGCAACATTCTTGCTTTATCTGCGGAACACGATACCAATGTAGCAGCAGAACAACAATAACCTACAATATCTGCCGTTGTATTACCTTTATACTGCTGTATAATATATGCAATCTCATTTCCAGCACCAACATCACCGCCACCAGAGTTTATTACAACAGTTATATCATCATTGTTAGCCTCATCTATGGCTTTTTGTACATCTCTAGGGCATACAGCTTCCATGTCTAAAAAATCATATATCCACTTATAATCGTTCGTGACTATTGCACCCTTTACATTAATTATCTTCATCTTTTCCACCTCCTTCAACCACTGCAGTATCTAATCTTCTTATAGCCTTATCACCATTTTCAATAGGTCCTAAGTTCATAACTGCACGCCATTCATTTGGCGTCATAGCACCTCTGTCAACCATTTGCAATAAGTTCATTTTTGTACTCATAGAAGCATATTGCAAACTTACAGCTTCAAAAATAATCTTATTACCACTTCCACGCTCACGCCTGCTAAATAACTTCCTTGTGTACTCTTCGCTAAGTTGGCGTGCATCTGGTTCTATTCGTGCCTCAAAGTAGCTGTTCCATTCATCTTCGGTGTAATTTGACTGGACTATTTTACTATTAGTGTTAAAAAAAGCATATATTCTTTCTGTGACTCTATCTGTTTGTGCTGCATTAGGCACAAAGTCTTTGGGTTCTATCCTTATAGCGTCTGCTTTTGCATCTGTTCCAGCAACACCCAAAGTTTCATTTTGTGTAGACAAATAATTGTCCACAAATTCTTTTACATTCGCCTTTAAGTCTTCTGGGCGTTGTGGTGTGTGGTATTTCAAAAGCCATCGAACAACGCCACTGTTTTTTATAGCATTTATTGTTCCTCGGTCTATATTCCCTAAAACATTCATCATTTCTGTAAGGGCGTTTGCTGGAGAACTTCCGAAAATATCATTTTCATTGTAGTCATCACGCAGATGTATTATATCTTCATAAGGTGCTGTACATCGCTTTCCATTGTAAAAATAGAACTTTAGAAACAAGTTATAATTTTTATCATACATAGCCTCTACACTACTCGCTGGTATTGGATACAACTCACATGGAAGCCCCATATTATCACGCACAATTAGTATAAAAGCATTATTATTTAATGCTAATTGTGCTGTTACTTTTTCTTGTAACATTTGCCCTGTCATATATGGATTGGGTTCTTCTAGTAAAAATCTTATATATGGCGTTGGATTAACTGCAAAACCTGTTGTAGAGTCCCTTATATGCTTTGCTACAAGTTTACCCATTGCTTTAACTCTAGGGCGTATACAAGCCCTAACAATATCACTTTCGTACAACTTACCATTCCAAGTATATAAACCATTTCCTGTTTCTGTTATCATCTTATAGCGTTCAATTACTTTAACATTCTTAAATTTACTAAATATTCCCACTTTGTTATCACCCCCTTAAATCATTGTCTGATACTCATTCATTTTAAGCTGAAGCACAACATAGGCATCTAATAACGCCGCTGTTCCGTCAATTCGCTTTCTAGGATTGCTTGTCTTAATTGGCTGTATGTTATCATTCTTGTCTACGTCTATGGCTGTATTGCATAAGCACCATTTATCAACAGGATTGTTATTGTACACAATAATTTTTTTGTCTAAGTCAGCTCCCATTGTTTTCATTGGGCTACTCAATGTTTGCTTGCCTTGTCGCACAGGTATCATCGCCTCTGCTCCAAAATAGCCATTCATCTCTTCCACCCAATACGCAGCACTCCAAGCATCGTAACCAATCCATGGCAAATATATATCTTTTTCATTCTGCACTTCCAAAAACCACTCTGTTACATATTTAGGGTGTGTCTTATTTCCTGCACAAGTCCTTACATATCCTTGCTCAATCCATAAGTCATAAGGAATTTTATCTTCTCTTACGTGCTTTTCGACTGTGTCTTCTGGTATCCAATACATTTGTTCAACGTATACATGGTCATCACCAGGTATCATAAAAATCACTTTGGCAGCAGTTAAATCATTAGTAGACGATAGGTCAACTCCACCTATTCCATATCTAGGTTTAAGCTCTGCAATATCAAATGTGGCTGTATTATTTGCCTGCTCGAACGTCAGCCAAGCCTCATTGCTGGTTTCTGGTATGTTAAATTCCTTACATACTAGATTTTTAACAAGCAATGGGTTTTCCTTAGCTTTCTGCACCTTAGCTTGTAGTGTTGCAAGATTTTTAATCGTTCCTAATCCTGGATTAGCTTTAATCCAACAACTAGAAACAGTCCACTCTTTACGACTGTCAAGTTCATAGATAAATGGGAAAAAGTGTGGGTCTTTATATCCATTATCATCAAATAACCCATTAATAACTCTTGTAGCCTCATCATATTTTTGGTCGTAGATATCTTCTCTTATTGTGCCTGCCGTAGAAGTTATGTATACAAGTGGCTGGTCTCTTGCTGTTACACCGTCAGCCATAATATCATACAGTGCCTTACCATTCTTCCACTGATGTATCTCGTCCATAAGTACACCATGTACGTTAAGACCGTCCATACTATCTTTATCACTGGCTAATGGCTTAAATGAACCCTCATTAAAGGCTTCACTCGTAAGTTCAGCAACCAACGGCTTAATACGTTTCCTTAAAGCAGGAGATTTATTCACCATTCTCTTAGCTTCATTCCAGACAATTTTTGCCTGTTCTCTTTTAGTTGCAACCGCATACACTTCTGGGCCAGGCTCTCCATCTCCCACAAGCAAGTAAAGCCCTACAATAGAAGCTAATAAAGATTTACCATTTTTCTTACCAACAATAAGCACTGACTCCCTACACTGTCTATTGCCATTGATATCTATAAAGCCAAATACTGCTGCCAAGTGTGCTTTCTCCCACAATTCCAGTCTTACATCGTTGGTAGTTCCTTTTTTATGCTTAGACAGTTTGCAATAATTTTCTGCAAATTCTAATATGTGGTTAGCACGTTTAGCAGAGTAAAAATATTCATCAGGATTTTCAATGTGCCATACAAGATACTTATACCATTTTCTTATTTTTTCACTTACAATTATCTCGTTATTCTCAATCTTGTTGTAGTATTCAATAATCGGATTGTATGTTAATGGATATCTTCTCATACGTCTTCTCGACTATCAATAAAATCATCAAAACCATCATTTTCAATTTTGACTTTCGGTTCTTCCTTTGGAAGTAAATCAGTTAGCTGTTTCATAACGGCACTATAATTTTTAATCATAGTGTTGTATATCTCTATTTCAGACGACTTTTTAACGCCCTTTTGATTAGCACCATTTTGGTATTCTTCTGTATACCCTTTAGCATTTATAATCTGTCTTAATTCATACAAACTTGCTGACATAAAAGCTGCCTCATTCATTAAAGAATTAATAGATTTCTTTGTTTTTGTATTAAGTTTTGTATAAATTCCGCTAAGTTTTTTATACTCTTTCTCAATAATCTCATCTTTGGTTAAACCTGTATATTTCTCGTTATTTGCCACTTAATTCACCTCCTTACCTACACCCCCTTTACGTGCGACCTGCGTATTATATGTATCTGGGGCTATCGGTTACAACAAGATTTTTGAAAATGTTTAATAGGGGGGAGTCTTCAGCTTTGGTACAACCATTCCATTGTCATCAAACTCATATTTTTGCTCGCCCCATTTCCTAAATGTTTTTTTATTATGGCAATTGTGACATAGATATTGGAAATTATCAAAGCTAAGAGATACATCTGGATTATTAATATTGTAAGGTGTCAACTCAATCTTATGGTCAACGATGTATCCCATTTTCTCTTTACACATTTCACACAATCCACCGTCAATTGACTGCCTATACTTAATAAATGCTTTGCGTGTCCTACGCCATTGTGAACTATTATAGAACCCTTTGCTAAATTCTTTTGCCATGTCTTTCTCCCATAACAAAAAGGACACTACCGACTGCTGCCGATAATGCCCTTTTCAATCATTAATTTCCTTTATATCCACTACCATAATAACACATATATATGTATACTGGTGTATACAGTTTACTTTTTATGCTGGTATTTTAAATTCATCTAACGCTTTTATATATGTCTTATACATTCCATCTCTTGTATACCCAAAATGTATACTCATTTCTTTCCAACTTTTACGCTCTATAAATTTAGCTGTTAAAATATCTTTATATTTTTCTGTCTGCATTTGATTGATTGAAAGATATATTTTTGTACATTCTTCTGCTGCCTCTTTTTGTGTATTATTTATTGCCTTAATTAAATCTTGTATCTTTCGCTCATAATGGTCCAACTTTATCATATATTCAGATAAATCTTTATTATTACAATTTTTAGCTTTTGGTAATCCTGTTATTGGACTACACTTAGCTTCACTTTCGTTTCTTCTTAATTCTTCTATATCACTTTTTATAACCTCTATAGTCCTTTTACATCGACTTATAATATTTAATGCCTTTATATATCCTTTTAGATACTCAACCTTTATCTCATTTTCCTGTGTCATTTGCTTCCCCTTCCATTTTCATTCTTGCAAATTTAAGTTCTTCTATCTAAATTATCCACAATACAAAGTCGGATAGATGTTATTATCCACCTATCCTTTGTATTTTTACTCCAAACCTGTCTACATTTTCACTATGTATAATTTGTTTTTAAGTGATATATAAAATTACCAAAGTTGGTCATATTAAATTCAGTTGGGTCTCTTATTCTATTTTTATAATACATTTCTATTTCCACTTTGAATATATTAAATCTTTTTCATTCCATTCAGGATAATGTTTTTGTAAGTATTTTTTAAATAGCTCCAACATTTCCCTACGTCTTCCCTTGTTGCCGTTATCTAACATTTCATGGTGGTATTGACAACCTACTGCTCCATTTTGTGGGATACCTAGACCATTAGAAGACCTGGGTATATAGTGCATTATTCCTTTTATCTGTTGACCAAACCATGTAGAGTCTTCCATATGGTATTTCATTCTACAGAAAATACATTCTCCATAATCTCGGTTAATAATTTCTTGTCTTGCTTCATCGGAGAACTCTCTTACCCTAGAAATTCTTGTTTTTCTTGTCATTATTCACTTCCTTTGTTGTATAAAATTTACAATTTTCTGCCTGACAAAATAAAGCCTTTAGTGCCATACAATCTTTTCTTTTATGCTCATAGAACATACAATCTGTTTTTACCTCGTATTCTGTATTTATGCTCATTTCAGTCCTTTCTGTTGCTTCAATGCAACTATTTTTTTAATTCACAGCTTAACCAGTCATAATATTCATGCTTAATGTTGCTGTGTATTGTGTATTCATGGGAATTAAGCAATACAGATAGCCTTTGCATAAGCTCTTTGTTTGCTACTTGTTTATGCTGTGCCGTTACCCAGCCGTTACTCTCCCATTGTTTAAGCCAACCATTTAGTACAGATACCAAATAACCACAATCTGTGTATATAGCTAATACACATGGTTCTGTAAGGCGTTCTAAGGCTTGTACTAACACTTCTACATTTGCCTTATTAGACGTATATTGCTTTATATCCTGCACTTTTGTTAATGTGACAGGTTCTCTATTATTCCCTTTGTATTCTAGTATGTATGCTATTTTACCGTCTGCTGCCTTTATGGTGTTTATAGTTGTCATTAAGTAAACATTAACCTTTTTGACATTCATCGTTATGGTATTTTTATCTGGCACTTGTTTTCACCTCTTTTCTCTTTTCTGCGTGCGATTATATATATATTTATATTTTTGTTTTATATATTTATATATGCCTACGGAATACACTACACAATGTACTACGCAATACACTACACTAAACTTGCAAGATTATTTGCTAATAACATACGTTCCAATTCGTTTATATCAATATCCCTTTGTTCAAAATTATTAAATCTATTTCTATTGGTACTTTTACTTCTATCTCTTGGATTATATTGCTTATAATTGTTTGTATCCTTTTTAGGCTTGTAATAATAAAAATAATTAGCTTTAGGTCGCTCATTAATGGCAGCAGTCGAATTGTCATTGCTCACTGCTGGTTGCACATCATTATTCATTTCTGGTTGTTCTGTGTTATTTTGTTCTGTATCAGGCTTTATATTGTTGTCTGCAACATCTTCTGCCTCATTCTCACAATTTGGATATGTATTATTCTGCTGTTGTTCAGAAAACATTACTATATAATACTCGCTTGGGTGTCCTTTAGAGCCTTTCTTAAACTTAATTAACCCCATATCTATTAATTCTTGTCTTGCCTTTATCAATGTGGCTTCTCTTTTTATAAAGGCATAGCCCATTAATCTAAGATTATCTATCTTAAACCAATCCTTAAAATATAAATCGTTGTCAACTCCAAATAGGGCGTACCATAATAGTACTGCGTCTTTAGACATATAATTTTCGTATGCGTATTTTCTAAAACTGTTCATTTCCTTTATATAGTTTATATTTCTCATATACTTCTACCTCGCTTATATATTATTTGTATGCTTATATTTCTTTGCGTGTTTATCCACTATTCCTAGTTATTTTTATTTCTGTGTATCGGTAATAGCTCATACCTGTGTATGGGTTAATACCGTAGACAACAGAGTTCTTGTCTATAAAATAACCTTTTGTTGCTGTTGGACCATTTTCAATTAACTTTCGCACAGTCCAACGGATGTACACCTTTCTTTCCGGAACAGGTCTTATTAAATTCCTAGAACACGAATATCTAATAAGTTCTCTTTGTTCTTCTTCTGAAAACAAACTTAATTGCTTCACTTCTTGTTCTTTTGGTTGCTTAACTATGTAACTTGCTAATTGCTCATATCCACCAGCTTCATAGAGTCCTGTATAAAAGACTCGTCCATATTTCCATTTTTTCTGTATAAGTACATCGGTGGCTTCTCCTTGTAGCCTATTAAGGAGAAAATGTATGTGTATTCCACCCTTTTCTCCTATCTCAATCCTATATATCCATTTGAATGGCATATTCTTCTTTTTGTATTCTCGCCTCATATTATTTATAAAGCGTTTCAAATCTTTAATAACTTCCCAAACACTTTTTCTAGTGCCAAATGGATATTTTAAGGTTGTCCATAAGTCACCAACTTCAAAGTTGGCTTTGATGAGCCGCCTCATATTTTTTTCTCTATTGTACTGATTTTGTTTTTTTATCTGTGCTGGTGTGGCTTGCTTTTTAATAGCTCTTTTTTCACCCTTCGCACCATAATTACCTGAGTATTTAAACTCATATTCATTTGAACATTTAAACCTATAAACGTCTTTCCAGTATGCCATTCTCTTTGTATCCTTATACGTGAAATTTAAACTAAATTTAATATACTTATAAGGTTACAAAGGGGAAACCAAACGCCTTTTTATTTTTTTGATTTGACATTCAATTTCCCTAATGGTATACTAAATTTGCTTATATATTTTTTTGTATGTTGGGTGTTGACTTTTATGTCAGCACCCTTTTTCTTAATCTTTTTTGTTCTTGCATATACTTCTCAAAATTTAATTGAGATTGTGATATATACCAAAACTCACCCTTTATATCCTTATAATAAATATAAGTATCAAGTTCTGTATGTTTTCTTCCAATTTCCTCTACCCTTTCTGGTGGTTGCAAACCTACAAAACTCTTGGCTTCTTTAGCTATAAGCTCTAGGTCTATCATTTGTTTTTCCTTTCTAAGCTTCCTTTGCTTGCTTTTTATACCAATAAGATTTATAATTTTAGTTATAATTCTTATTTCCCCATTTGGGGGACGGAAATTATTTTCTCGTTAGGGGACGAAAACTTTCTTAAGTCAGACTGATAAGATATCTGACCTATTCTATCCATAACACCTTGTATTTCTTCTGGTGTTGTATACTTAATACAACTGTCGTCAACTTCAACAATTGCATTACCGAACTTATATGTAGCCACCACTGCCATGTTGACTCCTCCTTTTAATTTTTATTATTTTATATCCCCGTTAGGGGACGAAAACCTTTATTTATTTTATGCGAGTAACAGCTATTTGTTACTCGCTATCAGAGTGGCAGGAGTCGAACCTGCAATACAGTTAGTTTATTGAGTTTGGTTGGGAATATCCGTATAAGCAATGTAACACCCCATTTAGGGGACGGAAATGGAAATTAAACTGTATCCATGCCGTTGCACTCTGTTAAATACAATCGAAACTTGCAAATTTCAATTGTATTGTGAGCTTTTCTATATCCCCTAAGGGGACGGAAACTATTTAAACAAATGTTCTATTACAAATTTAGTACATTCTTGCATTTCTTCATGTGTTGGGTGAATGTTCTTTTTTTCTAATAATGTAACTGCGGTCAATAAACTAATTCTGTTTTTAATCCACCCCACAGCACATATTACTGTTGTAATAAAAAATACTACTGTCATTGACTTATCTCCTTTTGCTCTGCTCCCAATATGTAAAGAAAATTTTTCCAAATATCAGAATTTTCAAAAACTTCCCAATTCTTCGCAGGCATTTTAAAACTTATTTCAACTTCTTTTTTTGTATCATCAGCGAATACCGAACAAACTGAATAATTACCTTTCTCATAAAAATCTATAAGAACCTCCCAGTCTGATGCTTTTAAGTCATCTTGTGTTGGGTTCCAATTTCTACATAAACTTGTTTTCTTTGTATCCCTATCATAGGATACAAGGATACACGTATCATAAGAGTTTGTTGGCTTAATTGCTGTTATTTTCATACTATTTTTATCAAAAATACTTTTTCTAACTATTAAGCCATTCTGTTCTGCTGCCTTTTTAATTGCTTCGTGTATATACATACATTAACTCCATTCTTCTATTGCTTTTTATATTCTCACTACCTATAATCTTCTTACTGGGAGTTCGCTCTCCCTAGTAAAAAGAAAGGAGTAGCCTTAAATATGTTAAAAGTTGATTTAACAATAACCATATCTATAATCATTACAATATGTGCAATCATTTCGCCTATAATTACTACACTACTTAATAATCATCATTTATATAAAATGAAAAAACTTGAAGTAAAGCTTGACGCTGAAAAATCTGCATATTTTTATAAACGAGGTGTCTATGAGGATTATTTAAAATATACTGGACAATATATTATAGTTCGTGACACAGACACATCTTTAAAATATGGTTCAATATATCCACTTGCATTGATTTATTTTCCAACAAATTTAGTTAATGAAATTATCAATATTAATTATGAAATAAATGAACTTCGTTGGGATACAGCTATGGATTGCTTAAACACCATAGCTCCTATTATTCGTGAAATATTACAATCAATGTAAGTAACATACATACCAATACAACCCATATTGAATATATAATTGTATTCTCGGGTTGTATTTTTTTCATAATGAAAATACATATTATTCCAATAATATATACCATTATCAGTAATGCTATTACTGGCAATTAAACACCTTCTTTCTCAAAATCTAGGCTATCTTTTCCCCTACAACCTGCTCTTGCAGTCACCAACTCTGCAAGGGCTTTTGTTTCTTTTTCTATCTCATTAGTCAATACCTTTTCATTATTATTTATTAGTTTGAGAACATGTTCTGCAAGGGTTTCAATTAACTCATCAACCTTTTTCAATTTTCTCGCTCCTTTCTAATTTTTATTGTTTTTTAACTTGTGAAAAACAAATATTTATATCATTTTGAAATCTCATTACTCTTTATCTTGAAAATACTTTATCTTTTCTTTATAATATATCTATCAATATTACAATATTGAAATATAAGATGAGGAGTTTCATATGTTTAGTATCATAGCTGATGTCGTAACTATTATTAGTTTTGTTATATCTATACTTACTTTTACTTTAGCTCATACAATACTAAAAAATACTGAATACCAACGAACTGAGTATGAAAATGAGCGTGGTGATATTCAATCATCATTAATGGCATTACGTGATAATATTTGGAAAGACAATATGGAATTAACACTAAAATTTCGTAGTAAAATAAGAACAGAATTATTTTCTTATCGCCAAAAATATCTTGTAATATCATCATTGCCTTGTATCTATCATGTATCACGTGCTATTTGCTTGTGCAACAATGGAATCTTAGATACAAAACATCGCGAAAAATTATGTGCCAGTTTAGATTTTCTAATAGCACGTTTTGATAAATCGGAGGTGCAAAATCATGAATGATCAAATAACTATATTACTTAAAAAATTAATTAATTTAACTAAAAACGACTCAATTAAATGGGAGAGATATTCACAATCCCAATTTAAATTAAATCTTAATCTAAATTCTTTTATCTCTAATTTAGAAGATAATTTTCCTAATTCCTTTGCTATAAATTCAGACAGTTATATCGCACATTACAAAAATGGTTTTATTGCTCTTATGGCGTACTCTGTTCTAGGCACAAATGGTTATATAGATTTACTCCTTCAATCTGACGAAAACTCTAAGGCTCAATGTTTGGCTTCAAGTAATGATGATACTTTAGAAAATCGAACACTAATGAAACGCCTATATAATCTTGTTGATTGTGTTGTTACCAGTCCAAACCTAAATAATTTTATAAATGACATCATTAATGATTAATAATATCATTTATATATCTTTTAAGCTTAATAGCTTCATTCAAATCCTCAAAGAATTTTTGCGGTTCTTTGAGGTTTTCTTGTATCATATAATTTATTTTTTCTTCCATATCCAACTCTAATTTTCTCTGATTTGCTTCTATTTCATTTATTCTATAAATTAAAGTTTCATATTTTTTTCTTGATATCCACATTTGCAATTACACTTCCTTTCAACTAATAGGCTAAGATACTTCTTGCACTCTCATTTCCACTACAAAAGCCTCTATTATATTCAACATTTTTAACTTATTACAAATTTCGTTTTCTAAGTTCAATATTTTGTACTTTTGGTGTAAAAAAATATGTACAAATATCATTTTCTTGCAAATTTAACAACTCAATAGCTTTTGATATCTCAGATTGTTTCCATTCAACTTTATTAGATATCTTCTTAGTCATAGTTTGTGTTGACCACCCCATTTTCTTAGCAAATAATGACTGTGTACAATAATTTTCTATAATCTTTCCTTTCAATTTACTATAATCAAAAGACAATTTATACTCCTCCTTTCAGTTCAATTACTTGAACTAAATTTATACTAGCATCTTCATATTTTCTTGTCAACACTTTTAGTTAAAATATTTGAACTTTTGTTCCATGACTTGAATGTTTTCTTTAATTATGATATTATAATTATATATTTTAGGAGGTGCTAAATTTGAAAATATCTACTACAGCAGACCGTTTAAAACAATTAATGAAAGAAAATAATTTAAGACAAATTGATATATTACAAAAAGCAAGTTATTATTGCTCAAAATATGATACAAAAATAACAAAAGCTGATTTAAGTCAATATGTATCTGGAAAAGTTGAACCCGGGCAGGCTAAATTATTTGTTTTATCTAATGCGCTTAATGTTAATGAAGCTTGGTTAATGGGATATGATGTTCCAAAAACTAGAAATTCTATTATACAAACTAATCATTGCAAAATAAATGATAATATTATTAATGCTGTACAAATTTTAGCAAGTCAATCAGGATATAAAATAGATTTTACTGCAAATCAATGGAAAATATATTTTAATAATTGCATAATAAATATTTCTCCAACAGAATTAGATGATTTAATTAATTCTTCTTGTAAGCAAATAGCCTTTATCATACAATCATTTATAAATAATAGATTAAAAGATAATTCTTTTCCTATAAATACAGACTTATTAATCAATGATACAAAAGAAAATGATAAAGACATAATTCCTTATGATAGTATTCCTGATACTCCTAAAGAACTGGAAAGGTTATATCCACCTGTAGATATTAAAAAACGAAAAAAAGGATAAACTGAAGCAATTCTAAACTACAAAACATAAAAGGAATGTATATGAAAAACGAACTAACCGCTAAACGACTCCAAATAGCTCTATCTAATAAAAATATGAAACCACAAGAATTGGCAAATAAATCTGGTGTTAGTAAGGCTTCTATTAGTCAATATATAAATGGTTCTCACGCTCCATCTAACTTAAGTAGTGGAAAACTTGCTAAAGTATTGAATGTTAGTCCATTGTGGTTAATGGGATTTGATGTTCCTATGCACGATTTAATAAAAGAAAATAATAATAGTTGCAATTTAAATAATAATTCACACATCGGAATTAATATAAGAAAACAACGAGAAAAACTAGGACTAACACAAGAAGAATTAGCCAAACGATTAGGATATAAATCAAAGTCCACAATTAATAAAATTGAAATGGGAATAAATGATATATCTCAATCAAAAATCAAGGCATTTGCTGAAGCATTAGATACATCTATTGCTTATTTAATGGATTGGCATGACGATAATACGAACAGTAATAACTTAAATGATGATGCAAAACAAATAGCCCAATTTGTGTCTGATAATCCTGAATATAAACCTTTATTTGACGCTTCTTGTAAAGTTAAAAAAGAAGACATACCTTTTGTTAAAGAAATGATAGACAGAGTATCCAATACTAATACCAACCCTTATGATAGTATTCCTGATACTCCTGAAGAATTTGAAAGGTTGTATCTAACTGTGGATATTAATGAGTGGAAGAAAAAGAACAAGTCTAATAAATAGAGTAAAATAATATTACAAAATAAACAAGGAGGACCTAACAATGGAGAATGAAATTTCTGGTTCAGTAATTAATATTATTGATGAGTTTCGCATTATAATTAATTTAGGTAAAAATGTTGTTAAAAAATGGGATACTATATATATTTATGACAAGGATAATTCTATAAAAGACCTTGATGGTACTATACTTGGAACTTATGATATCTGTAAAGCAAAACTTAAAGTATCAGAAGTATATGATAAATTTTCCATTTGTAGTGATTTCTCAACTCCTATAGATGAGCAAAGACAAGCACTTAATAACATTAATATTTCATTATCACCACTTTTAAAATCTAGTAATAAAAATAAAAAACTTAATATCGACCCACAAGCAATTAATTCAATTGATAAAGCAATTCGCATTGGTGATATTGTAAAACTTTTTTAAAAAATTTTTACTTGACAACAGATATTATAAATGGTAAGATACTTTACAACAGAAATGGTCGTTGCTAAAATGACTAGCGAAAATCCCTCTTACCATTTATTAATGGAAGGGGGATTTTTTCTTTATGATTACTCAACAATATGATAAGCCATTTAAAACCTATGATGAAATGATAGAATTAATGGAACAACGTAATATAATTGTAGAAGATAAGGAATTTGCTAAAACTGTTCTATCTAATCTATCTTATTATAGCTTAGTTAATGGATATAAAAATACATTTTTACGTGTTGAAGGAACTGATGACTTTATAGAAGGTACAAAATTTGAAGAACTATATACTATAAATCAGATAGATATTAGTTTGAATAACATTATTTTTAAATATATATTATATCTTGAACGCTCACTTAAAACTAAAGTGTCTTACGTAGTTTCTAAAGAGTATGGTGTTTATACTGACCCATTAGATTTAACTTGTTCAAATCCATCAGATTATTTATGTAGAAATTACTACAGCCGTTCTACAGGAAAAAGACAAAATATATTAAAAAACCTAAAACAATGTATAACTAATAATCACCACAACAATATAATTGAGCATTATGTAAATAATAAAAATCATATTCCAGCTTGGATACTAACATATAACGTTCCTTTTGGACTAGCAATCGAATGGTACTCTATTTTAAAAAAAGATGATAAGACATATGTTTGTGATGAATTTATTCAATGTAATGATGTATCTTTAGAAGACCGAAAAGAATTTTTATATAAAGCTCTTCTTCTAGCAAAAGAATACAGAAATAAAATTGCTCATGGAAATAGAACATTTAACGTTAGTGGCTTACCAATACTTCCTAAAAAACAGTTACTTAAACTATCAAATAATATAATTACATCAAAAGAATATAACAAAGGTTTATCACAATGTGATTTATCTTCAATAATGATACTGCTTATACTATTACTAAATGACTATTTCTTGAGCAGTAACTTATTAAGTGATTTTTCATTACTATTTTTACCATACGAAAACCAACTTTTTAATAATAAAAATATATATGAAATATTTAATTTACCACAAGATATCTTATCTAGACTTCTTAATTTGATAAATTATAAATATAATCTTTAAAATTTATAAAGTTAAAAAGAGAAGGTGAGCGCCATAGGTAAAATTCAAGAGAAACAATATACTACAAATAAAATATAATATTTTTATTGACTGTGAGGGGAATATATTATATGATTTTTAATCATGCCTATAGGGTATTACAATTTATTAAAGTATTTTGGCAACCCCCCACAGCAATGTGGGGGTTATACGTTTTTCACCCACTATTAATATAGTGGGTATTTTTTATTATTGACTAATGAAAATACATTAATATACGAAAGGAAGTTTTTATTATGACAAAGAAAAAACTATTTTTTAGCAGTCTTATTATAGCAACCAGCTTGACTTTTATGGCTTGTGGAAATACTAATACAGCTAGCCAGACGACTGAAACAAGCTCTACTACACAGCAAGTTACTTCCACTACTGCTGTTACAAAGACTACTTCTGCGACTAAGCAAACTACTACTGCTCAAGCTACAACTAAGCAACCAACCACTACAAAAAGTACAGAAACTAAATCTAAGCAAACAACTACAACTGCTCAAAGCAAAACGTCTGCTACTGAAAATGTCGCTGTACAGAGTGAAACAGAACCAGTCGCTACTGAACCTGATACAACAAAAAGTGCAGGTGGTAGTGTATGGATTGATGATACTGGAAAGAAATATCACAAGAAATCTACTTGTAGCAACATGGACGCACCTTACCAAGTTTCTGTTGATGAAGCTACAGCAAGAGGATATACACCTTGTAAAAAGTGTTACAGATAATACAAACAAAGGAGATTTAAATGAATATAAAGGAAAAAGATATTATTTTTTCTAACTATGACAAAATACTATTTATAGACGAGTCTGGCGATACTGGATTTACATTTAATGATGACAAGAATACTAGTTCATCTGAATTATATGTAACTTCTTGTTTTATTACTACGCCTAACGATATTCCATATAATATTGAATTATTAAATATGGCTAAACATGAATTAAATTTAGATAACAAAGAATTAAAGAGTACAACTTTAAAACGCCATCGTTTTGCTGATAAAGCCTATGAACATTTTAAAGATTTAAAGGGATATGCCTTTTCTTTTGTTGCATTCAAGCAAAGCCTTTATAATAACAAAAACAAAATTTTAAAATCATTTGCAACAACAGACGACAAATTTTTAAGTGGAACTTTACATGGTTTTCCTATTTCAGCATTAATAGAATTACAACTCATTAATCAATCGGATAAAATCCTTATAGTTTTTGACCGTTTAACAAAAGATGAGCAAGCCTGCGTTGAAAAAGCTTTAAACTCTAAAAATTGGAATACTCATAATAATGCTACTGCTATTTATAGAGACTCTAAATCGCAAAAATACCAATTAATACAAATAGCAGATATGATTGCTGGTACTGTAAGGACATATATAGAAAGCAATATGCAAAATAGTTTTATTAAAACAACCTGCAAAAGGTGTTATTATTTAAATAATTACTGCAATAAATATCCTACATTTAAAAAACAAATCGCAAAAATTAATATTGAAAATAAATACCGCTATATTTTCAAATTGCATTCTCAACCAAACAAACCTCAAATAACAGCTGTACATGTATATTCATTACCACCTGATTATATGGATTATTTTTCTTTCCTAACTTGTAAAATAATCGGCTTTAATACACGCAAAAAAAGAAGTTGAACCTTTCCTCCCAAGTGTGTACAAGACATTTTACACTCTGCCACGTATTCGCAACGTTCAACTTCTTTATTAGTATATTAATTTTGTAATTAAATATTACACAATTATTTTAACTTTGTCAATAATTTATAAAAAATAATAGTAAAAGGGTCTTAAAATTATATTTCAAGACCCTTTTTGCATATAATAGGACTGGCTAACAAACACCCAGCCTATCAACTAACTAATTTACTTTAAGATAATTAATTTTGCACCAACAATGCAGTTTAAATTGTAATATATTGTATTATTTTTTCTATAGTATATTGCATAAATGTTTAATTTACTAATTTCTAGTCCTATGTATTTTATATTCATCATACTCCCGCCTTTCTTAATTAGATAGGCTGGATGTATGAAATATTATATAAAAACAGCTCCCACGCTACCAACGTGAGAGCTGTCAAAATGGTCATTAATTTATTCGTTTTTCAATAATTGTTTTTATTTCGTCTATACCATCATGTATATTTTCTTGTAAAAAATTATGATAGCTTGAAGCCATTTGAAGCTCTATTTTCTTAGCTTTAATTAAATCAAAGAATGTATATCCTTCTAACAGTAAGTGATAATCTTCCTTTGTAAACGTAATAATATATAATTCTCTACCATGTTCATATTTTTCTATTAACCTAAGAATTTTTGTTAATCCATTTGCATCTTTATACTCCTCTGGTTTACCACTTAACCCTTCTTGAGTAAATATTATACCAAATGTAATATCAGTTGCTACCAAAAAACTATAAAACTTACCAACATAGGTTACACCTAACCCTTTTTTATAATTTTTACACTCTCCTAAAAACATATCTAATTCTATAGGTAATAACTCTTTACTCAATCCAAATGATGTAAATGCTTGTTTTCCTTGTTGAGATAAAACAATTACCTCATCAATTTCATTTGTTTCCGTATGCACATTCTTATAAACATCATAAAAATATGATTTTTTTATAATAAATTCTACAACTCTTTCTAATTTATCCCCCTTATCTTTTGTTGTTTCTAATGTTTTGTCAAAAGGCGTCTCTAATTCATTTAGCAATGATTGAAACTCATTTTTTTCATTTTCACCCCATCTTATCAGATTATTAAACATATCAACTTCATTTTGTACAACATCTTGCATATATTGTTTTAGATTAAAATTTTCACTTAAATCATTCATAAATGAACCACCTTATATAAAACAATTACATTATCTTCTAGTGTTAATTTTTTTTGACAAAAATCACAATACATATCTGGGTTAAATGATACTAATGAGTCTAAGAATATACCTTTACTTCTATTACAGTCGAAACAATAAACCTCATATAAATTCGATAAAAAGCCTTGCTTTTTCAAACTTTCTAACATATGATATGCAACTTTTATATCTACTGCAATTCTAGATTTTAAGTTACCTGGATAAATAAAATCATTAACCCTTTGAACACTAAAAAACTCCCTACACTTCTTCTGTTGGTATTCGGACATCTGACATTTGGTTATTAAGCTCTCTACAGCATCGCATAAGGTACTCTCTAACATTGCTCATCATCTCCTTTTCTCCAACTAATTCATCATATTACAAATTAATTCTTTTTATTTCAATCATAGATTTTGATTTGACATTTAGACAATTATATATCAAAATATATAAAACAGCTCCCACGCTACCAACGTGAGAGCTGTCAAAAGGCTATACAAGCTATTGCTTATACAATATGCCCCAACCAAGCATATTGTACCATAAAGCACCTAGTTTGTATAGGTGTTATTTTTATACTCTTTTACACATATTTTTAACAGGAAGGTGATTTTTATGGAATTATATGCACAATATTTAAGGAAATCTAGGGCTGATATGGAAGCCGAACAACATGGTGCAGGTGAAACCTTAGCACGCCACAAATATATGCTAGACCAACTAGCAAACAGTATGGGAATTGTCATATCTAAAGTTTACAAAGAGATAGTTTCAGGCGAAACTATTTCGGATAGACCAGTTATGCAACAACTACTACAAGACGTAGAAGCAGGTATGTACAAAGGCGTACTAGTAGTTGAAGTTGAACGTCTTGCCAGAGGGGATACTATCGACCAGGGAATTGTATCACAGACCTTTAAATACTCTAACACACAGATTATAACGCCAACTAAAGTTTATAACCCAAATGATGAATTTGACGAAGAATACTTTGAATTTGGGTTATTTATGAGCCGTAGGGAATATAAGACTATTAACAGACGTATTCAAGCTGGACGTATAGCCTCTGTAAAAGAAGGCAAATATCCAAGCCACAAAGCCCCTTTTGGATATAGGGTTGTTAAGCTTCAAAATGAAAAAGGATATACACTTGAAATCATCGAGCACGAAGCTGATGCAGTGCGTAAAATATTTGATATGTATGTAAATAAGCTTGAAGGGGCTACTACTATTGCACACACACTTAATGCTTTAGGATATAAACCAAGAATAAGTAATATATTTTCAACACAAGCTATTACAGCTATTTTAGACAATCCAGTATATGCTGGATATGTAACCTGGGAAAGACGTAAAGAAGTTAGAACTATGCAAAATGGTATAGTTAAAAAGAGTCGTCCAAGAAGCCATAATTATATAAAATGTAAAGGCAGACACCAAGCTATAATTGATGAAAATTTATGGGAAAAAGCACATGAATTAAGAACTAATAAACGTATTGCTACACCTAGAAAAAGCAAGGAATTGACCAATCCTTTATGCGGTCTTATATACTGTACTAAATGTGGACATAAAATGCAACGTCGTCCTGCTGGCAGTAGACAGCCTGCGGACGTTATCATGTGTCCTAACAATGAATGTAACAACTATGCTTCTTATATGAGTTTAATTGAAAAAGACATTATAGAAGTGTTATGTGATTGGATTGATAAATATAGTATTTGTTCCAAACAGGATAATGAACTAACACTTAATATAAATACACTTAATAACAATATAACAGCTCTTAACAAGGAATTATCCACAACAAAAGAACAATTAAACAATGCTTATAATTTCCTTGAACGTGGAATTTATACTCCAGAAGTATTTTTTGAGCGTTCTGCTGCCCTTAAAGATAAAATAAATACTATTGAACAAAATATTCACAATATACAAAATGAAATTTTAAAAGAACAAAAACAACAACAAGCTAAACTTAACTTTTTACCGAAAGTAAAAACTATAGTTGATTGCTATTGGGAGTTAGATAATGCAAAAGCTAAAAATGATATGCTAAAAGAGGTTATAGACCACATAGACTATATAAAAGAGGTTAAAGGTCGTGGTCACGAAGATGACTTTAAACTGACCATTTATCCTATTATCTCAAAATAAGTTTGTTTACCGATATAAACGTGGGTTTGATGAACTTAATCACCTAGAAATGGTCAGTGTTATGGTACATCAGCTCACAAGAAATCTCACAATGGAACAGATAAAGGGAACACCATTTGAAGCATATTATGTTGACCATACTGCCGGTGTATGGCCACAAGCGGCTGGTGGAATACCATTTAACGCCTGTGAATTTCAGTCAAAAGGTGATGCTATAACAGATATTTTTGAAGATATGGCAGCAGAACAAAAAGCCCGTACAACTTACGATAATCTTATACGACTTGTCGATGACCCAGATGTTCTTGAACCATTAAAGTTCCTTCGTGCAAGAGAAATTGTACATTTTCAAAGGTTTGGTGAAGGTCTTTCAATTATTCAAGACAATCTCAACTCAAAGAATTTCTATGCTTTCAACCCAGAATTCGATATGAAATCTACAAAATAAGGATAAGAAGCTCTCTCTGTAAGTTTTTTAAGTTTTCGTTGCAATCATGTATGCGTAAGCACAAACTTTGTATCATTATTTGCATAAATTTTAAAGGGCAGTTGCACTAAATTGTACAACAGCCCTTAATTATGTCAATTAATAACTATTTAACAAACTTACTAAGCTTTACAACAAGTTATAAGATTTCCCCCACTTATTGTAAGTTCAACTAGTCCTATTATTCAACTAAAAATTTGACTCATTATTCTTATAAATAAAAAATTATATTATATTAACCTATTCTTTATACTTCAACATGACCATTAACTACATTCCATGTTCCATACTGATTATCAGCTTGTCCATTAAAGCCAAAGTCTACTGTTCCGTTTGTTATCTTCCACCAGCCACTTTCATTTTCAGCAAGTCCATCGTATAAGAAATCAATTGCTCCATTGTTAAAATAGAACCATGCGTTCTTTTCTGCGTCAAATATTAAACCATTAGCTGTGAAATCTACTGTACCATTAGTTATCTTCCACCAACCATACTGATTTTCGGCAACACCATTATAGTTAATGTCTACTGTTCCGTTAGTTACATACCACCAACCATATTGATTTTCAGCAAGTCCATTATAACTAAAATCTACTGTACCATCTGTTATCTTCCACCAGCCGTAATCATTTTCGGCAAGTCCTGTGTAACTGCGGTCAATTGCTCCATTGTTGAAATAAAACCACTTATCCGCTCCTTCATCAAACTGTAAGCCATTTGCGCTAAAGTCTACTGTTCCATTTGTTATTTTCCACCAGCCATACTCATTTTCTGCTATTCCATTATAACTTAAATCTACAGCACCGTTAGTTACTTTCCACCAACCATACTCATTAAGTCCTAAGCCATTATATGTAAAGTCCACCTTTCCGTCAGTTATCTTCCACCAACCGTACTCATTTTCAGCAAGTCCTGTATAACTAAAGTCAATTGCTCCGCCATTAAAATACCACCATGTATCTGTTCCTATATCAAACTGTAAACCATTTGCGCTAAAGTCTACTGTTCCATTTGTTACATACCACCAGCCGTACTGGTTGTCAGCAATTCCGTTATAAGCAAAGTCAACTGTACCATTAGTTATTTTCCACCAGCCGTAATCATTTTGTGCAATTCCACCATAGCTTGTGTCAATATTGCCATTTACATAGTAATACCAGTTGCCATCTTCGGCTTGTAATAAACCAGACTTGTTATTGATAATATCATTGTTGTCTTTATTAACATCGTCTTTATTTGTATCATCTTTTGTTGTGTTGTCATTATTTATATCATCTTTACCTGTATTGTTGTTATTATTATCTTTGTTAGTGTCATCTTTGCCTGTATTGTTGTCATTATTATCTTTGTTAGTGTCATCTTTGCTTGTATTGTTATTATCTTTGTTAGTATCGTCTTTACTTGTATTATTATTGTCTTCATCTTCGTCTTTATCGTATACACTACCAGTAACTACATAGTTGTGGCTTTCAATAAGTGTATCTGGTTTGCCACTGTATACTTGATTATCTGTTCTATCTTTCCACGATACATTTTCTGACATTCCTGATTTGATATTATTAATAATAGTATCTTTGTATTTAGTTCCCAAACTCTTAGGCATAACTAACTTTTTAAGATTTGTACAATTTAAAATAAAATTATCTGAATATTCTACATTTCCCAAATCAAAACTACTTAAATCTAATATTTCTAAATTATTGCAACCCTCAAATACAGATGTCATACTTGTTAAATTAGTTGTGTTAAAGTTATCCATAGACACTTCTTTCAAACTTGGACAATTTAAAAACATCTTATACATACTTTTTAAATTACTTGTATCAAATTTACTTAAATCTAAACTTTCCAAACTACTACAACCTGAAAACATAAATTCCATACCAGTCACTTGAATTGTATTAAAACTACTTAAATCTAATGTTTTTAAATTCTTACAACCTCCAAACATTTCCATCATCTTTTTAACTTGACTTGTATCAAAACTACTTACATCTAATTTTTTTAAACTCTCACAGCCACAAAACATTTCTCTCATATTTGTAACTTTACTTGTATTAAAATTACTTACATCTAATGTTTTTAAATTATAACAATCTTCAAACATACAACTCATATCTGTTACATTTGATGTATCCCATTTACTTAAATCTAAGCTTTTTAATGCTTCACAATTTAAAAACATATAACCCATATTCGTTACATTTGATGTATCCCAGCTACTTAAATCTAAGTTTTCTAATGCTTCACAATTAAAAAACATATACCTCATATCTGTTACATTTGATGTATCTAATTTATCTAAACCATTAATCTCTTTAAGACTGTCTCCTGTAAAAGAATGATCTTCAAAAAGGCAAGATAATAAAGTACCTTCTTCAAAAGTTATTTCCCCTTCTATATTTATCTTAGTTATTTTATCTTGAAATTTACCCCATGGAACATTACTTGTGACATATTCACCATCACTTATTGCTGTGCTTGTACCAACACCGCCACTAATAGTCAATACTCCATCTTCAAAGTTCCAATCGCAAGTTCCCCATTTACCTGATGTTGCAATCTCTTCTGTTCCCGGTATTTCAACATCTGCTTGTGGTGCTACTGCTTCTAATTCATCATATATAGTAGTCTGTGGCGTTGCAATTTCATTGTAAGTTGCTATTGCTGGGTACTTATTTTCTGTTGCTAATACTCCTGTCGCTGTAAATGGCATTGTACCTATTAACATTGCTGTTGCTGTGATTGTTACTGTCCTTGTAAAATTTTTCTTCATATTGTTTCTCCTTTCAATAACTTAAGCTTCACTAATATAAACAAGTCCCCACTTTTATTTTTATTAAATTAAATAATAAGTGAAAACATAACTTGTTGCTTTTACAGCTTATAAGCAACTAATGATTTATTAATTCTTATTATAATTAAATTATTTAAAATTTGTTAATTCTTTCCAAATAGGCAATGCCATTTCGGAAATTTTAGTATCATAATCAAAGGTAACTATTGTATAATAAATTTAGCAAAAAATATACTTAGGAGGTATACTATGACATTTAAAGATAAACTCTCTGAATACATAGAAATATTAGACTGTACGGCTAAAGATTTATCAGATAATTCTGGACTTTCTCCTGCCACTATAAGCCGTTATAGGTCAGGTGAACGTATTCCAGAAGCGGATTCAGATAATTTTTCTAATCTAGTTAAAGGAATTGTTGCTATTGCTGAAAGTAAAAATATAAGCGACATTACAATACAAGCTGTAACTGATGATTTTTCTGGGCTTGTCAAAAATAACTCAGTCGATGTAACAAAATTACAAGCTAACTTTAATACATTACTTAATGTTTTACCTGTTAGTATCTCGGAACTTTCTAGGTTTCTAAACTTTGACGCTTCTTATATTTCAAGAATACGAAAAGGTCAAAGACAGCCTGCTAATCCGCAAGAATTTGCTTTTGGAGTAGCTAGTTTTATTGCAAGACGATACTTAAGTAATTCTGAAAAAATAGTAATTTCCGACTTAATAGGTTGTGATATAAATGAGTTATCAAATTATAATTCTTATCAAAAGTTACTCTCTGAATGGCTTATTAACTGTTCTAACAATTCTAAAGATTATATGAAAAGTTTCCTTGAGAAATTAGACGAATTTAATCTTTATGAGTACATACGAGCTATACATTTTGATGAATTGAAAGTTCCGTCTGTTCCTTTTCAGTTGCCAACTTCAAGAAGTTACTTTGGGTTAAAAGAAATGATGGACAGTGAAATATCATTTCTTAAGGCAACTGTGCTTTCAAAGTCAAAAGAACCAGTTATTATGTATAGTGATATGCCAATGAATGAAATGGCTAAAGACCCAGAATTTCCAAAAAAATGGATGTTTGGTATGGCAATGATGTTAAAGAAAGGACTTCACCTTAATCAAATACATTATATAGACCGTTCCTTTGAAGAAATGATGTTGGGCTTAGAAAGTTGGATACCTATGTATATGACGGGGCAAATATCACCTTATTATCTAAACGGTTCACAAGGTAATGTATTTTCTCATTTCCTTAAAGTTTCTGGAAATGTTGCATTGACTGGTGAAGCTATTAATGGGTATCACAGTGAAGGAAAGTATTATCTTACGAAAAACAAAGAAGAAGTAACTTATTATAAACGACTTGCAAAGCGACTTTTATCAAAGGCTTCTCCACTTATGGAGATTTATCGTGGAGAACGTATGCAAGAATTTAACAATCTTTTACAAAGTGATGCTCAAATAGAAGGAAATAGATATTTTATTTTGTCATCATTATCTTTATATACAGCCAATGAAGCTTTACTAAATAAAATTTTAAAACATAATAATATTTCAGAAAATGAGCAAAAACAAATTATGAAATACTTTTACTCACAATGTAAATTAGCAAATGATATTTTAAAACACAGTCATATTACAGAAGAAATGCCAATTCTAACAAAAGAAGAATTTGAACAATTTCCTATTGTACTGCCACTTTCTGGTATGTTTTACGAAAAGGATATTATTTACAGTTGGAATGACTATCAAGAACATTTACACTTAATACAAGAATATGAAAAGCAACATTCTAATTATAGTATTGTAAACAATTCTTCTTCCGCTTTTCGCAATATACAGATTTATATACATGAAGGAAAATATGTAATAGTTTCAAAAAATAAAACGCCCGCAATTCATTTTCTAATTAAACACCCTAAAATGCGAAACGCCTTTGAAAACATGGTAATTCCAATCGTTGAAGAATAAATTTATTTATTAAAAAACTGTCACAACAAGAAAAGCTTAATAAAAGTTTCTTACTGTGACAGTTTTTAATTTTGCTATATTTTTATAGCAAAACAAATATTTAATTATACAATTCAAATAAGCAACTAACCTTATATATCAAAGCTATTGGAATTAGCCACTCATTTATAAAAATTACCAAGACATAACTTCGTAGCCATCTTCTGTTACATGAACCATTATTTCCCACTGTGCTGATGGTTCATCATCATCTGTATATATTGTCCAACCATTTTCTTCGTCAACATATACTTCTGCTGTACCCATGTTAATCATAGGCTCAATTGTAAATACCATGCCAGGTGCCATAACCATACCAGTACCTTTTTTAATAACATAGCTTACAAATGGTGTTTCGTGGAACTCAAGTCCGATACCATGACCACCTACATCTCTTACTACTGAATATCCATTTGCCATCGCATGGTCATTAATTGCCTGTGCAACATCACCTAAATGTCCCCATGGTTTAACCTGCTTAAGACCTAACTCTACGCACTCCTTAGCTACATCTACAAGCTTTTTATTCTTTTCAGATACATTTCCTATACAAAACATTCTTGATGAATCTGAAAAATATCCATTAAGGATTGTTGAACAGTCAACATTAACAATATCACCATCTGCAAGGATAATGTTATTAGATGGAATACCATGACACACTTCATTGTTAATTGAAGTACACACACTCTTAGGATAGCCTTCATAATTAAGTGGTGCTGGAATACCACCCATTGCTGTTGTTTTTTCATATACCATTCTGTCAATTTCTTCTGTTGTCATTCCTGCCTTAATATGCTCTGCCACATAATCAAGTACAGCAACATTAATCTTACTACTTTCTCTCATTCCCTGAAGCTGTTGTTCATTCTTAATTATACTTCTTGGTGGTACTTTATGAAACTTCTTTTTGAATACTTCTATTTTCTTATCGAAAGCTGCATGGCACTCGCCATAAGCTTTTCCACTATTACACCAGCAAGGGTCGTCTTTTCTTAACTTCTTCAAAATATACTCCATTCCTGAATGTTTTATTACACTCAATATAAATTAGTATTTTACAAAACACCTTTATTATAACATAATTATTGCTGTAATGTTTCCATAATTGCTGGGAAAAACTGTTTCTTTCTTGATACAATTTTCTCAAGAACGGCACTTTTGCCATTAACCTGTACGTTAAATGCGTTAGCAAGCACACTTCCTGCGCTCTTTCCTGCAAATACAACTTCTGATGATTCTGTCATTATATTAGTCATAAGAAGATATACCATGTCTACTCCACCGTCAGCAATAACTTTATCAATATAATTTTCAATCTTACCTCTTATATTGTCAATCTCGGCTTGACTCATAGTATTAATCTGTCCTACACCAATCTTAATATCATTAACAGAGAACTTCTTATAATCCTGCATAATAATTTCTTTAGCTGTCTTGCTTGAAAGATTACTTCCTGCATTAAACATTTCCATACCATGTTCTTCTATATTAATTCCTGCTATATCTGCAAGTTCACGACACGCCTTAATATCCTCTGCTGTACAAGTTGGTGATTTGAAAATAAGTGTATCTGAAATAATAGCAGAGCATAAAAGATATGCTATCTTTGGTGTTATTTCGATATTATTTTCATGGTACATCTGACAAATAATTGTAGCTGTACAACCTAACGGCTGATTTCTAAAGAACACTGGTGTTACTGTTTCAATTGAACCAATTCTATGATGGTCAATAATTTCTAATATCTGGGCTGTTTCAATTCCACTTATAGCCTGTCCTTTTTCGTTGTGGTCAACAAGAATAATCTGCTTCTTGCCTGCACCAAGTAAGTTACGTCTTGAAATCATACCTATATAATTATTCTTATTATCTTCAATTGGGAAATCTCTATGGCGCTTCTTTGCCATAATTCCTTGAATATCTTCAATAAAATCATCAGTATTAAAACTTATAAGTCCATCTTCTTTCTTTTTCATAAGAAATTCAATCGGCATACTTTGGTTAATAAGTCTTGCTACTGTATAAGTATCATAACTTGTGCTTATAATTATGCAGTCTCTTTCATTGGCTACTTTAGTTATAGTTTTTGAAATTCCTGCTCCCTCACAAACTATAAGACACTTAGCTTCCATTTCTATTGCACAAAGTTGTGCCTCGTATCTATTACCTAATATTACAATGTCGCCTGCTTCTATGTAATTTTCCATCATCTCTGGATTGGCAGCAGCTATAACGACTTTTCCCTTTTGAAATACTTCATTGATATTACCTGTTATTACTGTTCCATTAAGAGTATCTACAATATTTTGAAACTTAGTCTTAGCAGTTGCAAGGATTGTACTGTCATATACTTCAAAATATGACTTTGCAATATCTCCAATTGTAATAAGTCCTATTAAACGTTTTTTTTGTGTTATAGGAAGTGTTACAACATTTAAGTCTTTCATCTTAGTCCATGCGTCTTTTACAGATATATCTTTTGATACACCTTCCGTTCTTCTAATTTCAATATCACTTACCTGTGGTCTTACATCTTTAATATACTCTGGAACTTTTATATCATATTTTTTTAATACATATTGAGTTTCTTCATTAAGATGACCTGCTCTTTTGGCAATGTAGGTTTCATTAGTTATTTTACTTTTTAAATCAGCGTAACAGATAGCTGAACATATTGAGTCTGTATCAGGGTTCTTATGTCCTATTACTATGATTGGTTTATTATTACTACACATATCTACTTCCTTATATTTTTTGTACTTTTCGTTGTTTTACAACTTCTCCTAATCCTAATACCTTAATATCCTATTATCACAATATACCTGTTTTAAAGTTTTGTCAACTTTTTAACAACATTTGAAATTTTGTATCATGTATTTTTTTTAGCACTATAAGCAAAGTTAAACACTTTTATTACTTTAAAATAGTGTAATTCTTTGTAGAAAATCATTAGTTTTATATGCTTTTAAATATAATTGAAAGTAATTGTATATAAAAACACAACTAGTTTTAGCCGTTAGAGTATGAGTACAATATAAGTAACATTATTAGCAATAATAATACAATATGGGCTGTCGCATTAACGAAAATTTGTACAAGATATAGAATTATTTACTAATTAAATATCTATATTTTGTATAAAATCTTCTTAGTGCAACAGCCCCTAATATAATATAACTAAAATAATTTATTTTTAATTTCTAAATATAACTATCTCTGTCTTATCTGTATAACCTAGCTGTCTCATTCTATTTTCCATATTTCTAATAGCCTTTTGATATACATAATATGCGTCATAAGTCTTGTCAAAGTAATCATAAGCTCCTTGAATATCATCTTTATCTCTAGCTTCCCACGACAATGTAGCATACTTATGTACATCTTCATGCGCCCTCTTTAATTCCTTAAACTCGGCACTCGACTTAATACGCTCGTCTGTCTGTGAAGCCATCCATTTTCCTAACTTACAACTTTCTGGATTATTAAGCTGAGTAACTTTAAGTCTTTCATAATCTGCTGCATTATTATATACACGCCACATAAGAATAAAGTGGTCAACTTCAAATACTCTCAACCAGTCAAGCTGCGTAATCTCTGAAAAACCTCTAACCATATCACTTCTAGCAGTATCAATATATCTTCCAATCTTATAAACGTGTGTACCCATTGCGCTACAATCTTCGGATAGATTTTTATAACTATCAGAAATAGCTTGTGTCTGTTTTGTAAAATCTTTTGTAAGATTAGACTGTACATCTATAGCAATAAATATATTGTCAATATTATTATTAATTTCAACAAGCTCTAAGTTCATCTTTTCTATTTCTTCAAGAGATACTTCAACTTTACTATTGCCTTCTGAAAGCTTTTCTGTTGTACTATTCATATCTACAGCAAGAGCATTAATATCATCTCTTAATTCTGAAACGTATCTTACAATATCTCCTGCCGACTCAGATGTATTACTTGATAATTCTCTTACTTGGTCAGCAACTACTGCAAAGCCCTTACCTGCTTCACCTGCTCTTGCCGCTTCAATAGAAGCATTAAGTGCTAAAAGATTACTTTGACTTGCTACTTTTTTAACAATATCTACAATTTCGCTAATTTTGTCAATCTTAACATTAAATTCCTGAACCTGACTATTAATATACTTTATTCTATCTGATGTTTCATTAACTGCCTTAATACTTTGATTTAAAGTATCTGTACTATTTTTGGCAACACTGATAACTCGATGTGTCTTATCTTTTATTTCTGCCATTGATGAAGTTATATCACCAATTGAGCTTTCCATATTACTACTAGCACTTTTCATCTGTGAAATAGCTTCTGTTTGTGACAATACTTGGTCTTGTGTTTTTTTAACGTAAGAATTATCACCAATCGACTCCATCGCATTATTAAGACGCATAATAAAGTTATTATTAGCCTTTTTAAAAGTTTCAATTAACTTATTAAGCTTATTTCCATACATTTGATTATCATATTCAGATACATCAACTTTATCAAAGTCACCAGCAATTATATTGTCAAGAGCCTGCATCATGCGTTCAATATCTTTGCTATTAATATCTGAATTATGGTTTCTACCCTTTCCAAACATTATACAATCCCTCCTTTAGTATAACATATAACACCTAATATATATTTTAGTATGACACATTGTTAAAATAACATATTCCCCAAATACAAGCAAGTACCATGTTTATAGTTCCCTAAAAAATACTTTGTTACTATTCACTTAATTCTTTGACAAACGGTATTTTACAATATAAAGCAAGCTCCTACTCTTACATAAAAAAACAAAATAAATTATAAATACATATTTGATTATTTATTGAACAACTTTTTTCTCTCTAAAATGACAATCTATATATTTTCTAATATTCTCCATATCTTCTTTTCGTTCATTATATTTCTTACAGATATCTTGTATATCATTTAAGTATCTATTATGAAGTTCAACCATAAGTATTGTAAGCTTATCCTTATTCAACCACGCACCTAATCTATTGTAAATATAATATCCAATAATGCCTGCTTCTTCTATTATAACATTACTTTTTTTCAGCTTCTTTTCTATAACATTTCCATGCACTTTTGTAGCCTTATTAGACTTTATTGCTGATATTAAATCATCATTATTTCTTATAATATCGCTAAATTCTGTAAATGCCATACCAACAACATCTTCTTTATGAGCATCAGAACCACCTGTTTTTAATTTATTAAAACGTTCTGCCAATCTATCAGCTAACATATTCTCATGTGGCTTTGTACAAGCATTAAATGTTTCTATAAAATCAAACTTCTTGATAAAGTTCATATTATTCTTACAAAACTTTGTATTTGCAAACGCATAATATCCTGTTCCATAAGGATGAGCTGGGCCTAATACTCCGCCTAACCCATGTACAAGCTTTTCAAGCTGTTTTACTTTCATTCCTCGAACTTCTAATATTTTTTCGTTGATATGCTCTGGCAAGATTGCTATTATATGACCTGCATCTTTTGTATCGTATTCTATTCCTTTTAATACTGTAAATTCTTTAAGGTTCATTCTATTAGCTATTTCTTTAAACTTTCTATAACCATTATACGAATTATGGTCTGTTACAAGCATACCATTACAGCCATTGCTAATAAGTTTGTTAATATAATTTTCTATTTTTACCTTTGCGTCAATAGAGCCTTCTTTTGTGTGACAGTGCATATCTATTTTCATAACTTTTCCTCATTATTACAACTATTATTACCATTAGACAACATTTAAGCTTTTAGCCTTTGTATATTCGGTCTTAATAACATCTTTGATTAATTCACAAACAAGCATATATTCTCTATAAAGATAATATATACCTTAAAATTTTATTAAATACAGTATACCATTAATCCGCTATTTTTTACAGTAACTTTTTTATTTTTTATTCATAAAATACTATAAATTCCTATGCACACGAGGTATTTATGGATAATAATGTATGTGTCACTTCAACTTTTAAGAAAACTAGATGTATCGTTTGTCTGTTGCTTATATTTTGTTTATTTTTTATAATGTACGGTTGTAAAGAAAATGATACATCTTACAAAAAAGTTACATTAAATGAAGTTGCTCACTCAATATTTTATGCACCACAATATGTTGCAATTGAAAATGGATACTTTAAGGAAGAAGGTATTGACCTTGAACTCGTAACAGGTTTTGGTGCTGACAAAGTTATGACATCTCTCATATCGGGTGACGCAGATATTGGCTTTATGGGTTCTGAAGCATCCATATATGTATATCAACAAGGTTATGATGACTATATTGTCAACTTTGCCCAACTCACTCAAAGAGCTGGTAACTTTCTCGTTTCTCGAAATAAAGAAGATAATTTCACTTGGGAAAATGTAAAAGGAAAATCAATCATCGGTGGTAGAGCAGGTGGCGTACATATATCAATGTAAATTATGAGACGATTGTGATTTTGTGTAATTGGGTGGATGGATTGAACAGTGCGAGGAAGTCACAGAAAATAGAATAGCTTCAAGTATGCAATTACTTTAAATCGGGGCTATACGCCCCGATTATTCATTATACTTGTTAAAATCCTGTGAGAAAAATGCATTATAAAGGAGGAAGAACCGGAAACATTAAAGTAATTTCACAGTCATAGAATTGATACTTATGCCATGGTTTGTGTGACTTTACAATACATCTTATTGTGTGAATTTGAGATACATCTACTTCTTTAAACGTAATAACAAAATTTTTACAATTATTAAACTCGTTAATTTGAATATTTTGATTTTTCCATATAATATCATACTCATCTGTTGAAAATGAAGAATCAATATCTATATTCACTGAGTATGTGTCCCCATAGCGAATCTCTTGTAAAGGTCGAAAAATAGATTCACCAGCATTTTTATCTGTTGGGTTATCATAAACATTCCCCAAAGAGTCTTTAATTTTTAGAATTCTTGGTATAGTCCACACTTGCTCCAGCCCCTTTTCTTTATAGTATTCTTTAATACCTTCAATAAAGTCATGCGAATAACAAATAGCTTGCTCCGCTTGTCGAACAGAAATTGGATTCGAATGAGAAAGAGCATTTCGAATTGGAATTAATCTTTCTAAAAACTCTCGTGCTTCTTCGAGACCTTGCGGATAAGCATATTTTAATACGGCTTTAAACAAATCACGGTAAAAAGCAGGATTACAGAGAAAATAAATGATATGTTCAAAAAATAGTGTATCCACAGCTCTCGAAAAACGTCCTGATTCTTTTTTTAGCATACATTGAATATGTTCACGAACTTCTTTTTTAATCAAATAATTCTCGTTAGAAATTTTATAATTAAAGAAATCTGTTCCATATTTTTGAGTAAACTGGTCATGTATAATCCGGCGAGCCCACATTTCTAATGATTCAATATTTTGGCGACATAAAGAACGAAGTTCTTCATCTGTATACATATAATACATTTTTACCTCCAACATTTTGAGTTAATATGTACAAAGTATTCGTTAATCTTTCAAAACTTTATATAATCAAATTATTGATGATTTATTTGTAATTCAAAATTCAAACGGATTTCATTAATGGAGAATTTCTTATCTATGATGCCTGTTTGTAATCAGTCGCAGCAATTTCTAGCATCAGTTTCTTTTCCATATTTATAATCACTTCAAATTGTTCCATGACTTCATCAGTATAATATTTTTCTCGACACTGCTCATATTCAAACCATAGAACATTTTTTACAATAATGTAATTATTATAATTTACGACGTGCATTGTACTATTTTTGCAATACATACACATATCCATCACCGTTTTCTTCAATTCTTTAAATCATTTTTAAATTTCTTTGTATCTGGATAATAGGCGGTTATGATATACATTTATATTATCACAACCTGCAGCAATATGCAAAATCATTCTATTTACATTATATCTTCAAATTAAACAATTTGAATTGGGAATGCTAATATCTCCACTTATATTTTGCGAAATTTTGTTATCTCTTTCCAGTTACTCGGAAATCCCATATATTCAAAAAGATCATTCAACTTCAAATTTGAATTCTGCTTTTCATACCGGTCAATAATATGCAATAATTGCTTTTTAAACAGTAAAAAATCGATCTTTGGAAGTAGATAACGAAAAGTAATGACTACACTAAACAAGTCATTTTTTCCATATACATATTTTGAACCGTTTTTAGAAATGCCTAATTTTTTATGTAACAACGTATCTGGAATATCAATATATGTGTGATAGGAAAACAACCTTTCGTTATGAGCACATACATTTCGATACAGAGTTAATACCTTTAAATATTTTATCATCTCATTTTTCTTGACATTTCCAAAATCCTGGCAAATTGTTCCTTGCATATTTTGAGGTAAAAATTCAAACATTTTAGATATTTGACCAAACGTAAGGGTATTCATAATCACCCATAACGGAATATTATGATATTTGTTACGCTGGTAAACAAGATATTCATGATCCTTGTTTTTATTCGCCATCATATCTAGCATTTTGATTAATTTAGTAATTCCATTTTTATTTTTTGGAATATTGCCGTAATTATTGGATTTAAGATATTCTTCTTGACGTTCTCCATGTTTTTTACAGAAGTGATAAGAAATGGACGAACGCATTTTTCTTTCTACGCGACATAAATATTTAAAGAATATTCCACGTAACTCTTCATCAAATTCATAAAGAGCAACTATATCTTCAAAACATGCTTCATTAATGTATTTGCGGGTATGAATATCAATAAAAGGATGTTTGTATCCGCCAATTAATGCATAGTAACTGATATTCTGCAGGGATTCTACCGCAAAATCATCATCTGTAATAACTAGATTTTTTCATTTTTCAGTTTTTCAACTTGTGCGGTATATGTAATAAACGGTTTGCTCATATGTACCTC
Organism: uncultured Eubacterium sp.; assembly: GCA_900551945.1. Classification (GTDB taxonomy): domain Bacteria; phylum Bacillota; class Clostridia; order Lachnospirales; family Lachnospiraceae; genus Lachnospira. Next base: position 55,871 of record URYE01000007.1, read on the forward strand.
GCTGCAAAATGTTCCAGATAAAGAAAAAGGAGAGGGGCCTCGGCACCCTCCCCCGATCGCAGGCTTCTCAAGTTTCTGCAATCTGATCACTAAAGATAATATAACTGATATAACTAAGAAAGTCAATCAGAAATTATCTTTATTTAGATTGTATTCAATCTGATTATTGTTATGTACTATTATTAAGCTTTTCCGGTTTCATATAGATAAGTATATAAATTGCTTTGGCTTGTCTTTATCATATCATAATAATGCAATACATTATCTTTTTCTTGTGCAATAACAAAGCATTCCTTTGATATAAACGAAAGATAAGTATCTTTACATACTTTTAAATGTCTATATTCGAGCAAACATTGTAAATCTTCTGAAATACAATCGATTATAAACTTAGCAGCTTCTGCGTTTGTAGAAGTATTTTCAAAACAATAATCATATGGTAAAAACAATAACATATTCTTATTTACTGAGACTTTTTTTAATACCTGTATTATTGTTTTTCCTTCTGGAAGCTTAATGAGCCCTTTTTCTATTTTAATTAAATCGTCTATATTCATAGAACGAAAGCACTTGATTATATCATAAACTTTTCGTTCTCCTTTTAATCGTGAAGGACCTTTTCCTACTACCCCAGGACAAAATTCATTTATAGTAGGGCTTAACATGCGTCTGGCTTCCATATATTTAGTATCGACCATAATTTTAAAATCTAAATCATAAAAAGAATTAAAAATGTCTGCTTCTCCATGATTTTGCTCTTCATGTTTTCTTAAAATAAATGCTTGATTGCCCTTGCAAGTGACAAGTTTTGAAGAATTGATAAATGTCGTTAAAAAATCTTCATAATTAGCTGGATGCCCATCTATAAAATTTTTTATATAAATTGTTGGCGGTAATTGTTTTATTAGTAATTTATTTTTGTCAAGTTCCATATATTCTCCAAGCTTGTATTTTTTATTATAATGAGAAACCGTTGATATTCATATTAGTTACTCTGGGTCATCCAATAGGGGCGAGTAGCATCCCTGTTGGCACACGATTTTCCGTCAGGAAAGTCTAGTGTGTTATACCTTTATGAAATTGTGGCTGCCGGGAAGAAATTCTATATCCTTGCGATTATCCAAAATTCCCGGCATTCTGTGCTGCAAGGTACTCCGTAAAGGAGTTGCCTGAAAGAACAGAACTGAGTCTGCATATTAGCATGACAATGCTGTTATTCAGACGATGCCACATTTAAAGAAAGGTATATCCATACTTCCGTTAGCCATCCTCTGAATTTTTCTCAGATACACTATTGTCACAGATATATTTTGCCAAATTCTGTACCATTGCAAGACCTTCATCAGTCAGGTTTGTTGTCTGTCCCATATAAAACGCTACTGCATTTGCTACGTCAGTACTTGTAATATCAGAAGCCGGCTTATCAGGCAATGCGTCCCGAATCATCTGTACCGCTTCGGCTGTAGCAACCGTTTTTGTTGGTTCTTTTTTCTGCATACCAGATTTAATATCACGTAATATTGCCATAAACTGAATCTTGATTTTTTCAATGTCTGCTTCATTCGCTCCTAATTTCTGTGAACTTAAAAACTGCTTATCTTTTATAATTTCTTTTCTTTTTGATGGCTCTGCAGTCATCAGATCAGTCAGCTGATTAACAGCAAAATCGATCACCTTATTTCGTGCCATGATGCCTTCAGCAATGGTATCATCAAAATAATTCCGAATCATAATACATAATTTTGGAAAGTTTTCATGCTCCAATAATCGGTTTAAAATATCTACATCTATTCTTCTGGTAATCAGTCTCGTTACCGCTTCTTCCGACAGTCCAAGTTCCGATATATCATAACTTTTTGGCGAAGTAATCTGAGTGATTCCAAGCAGATAATCTGTAGAAACATGAAAAAACCTGGCGGCATCTATTACAATACTTATATTAGGATTTTTGGTTTCACCACTTTCAATACGACTGATTTGCGAATGAGTCACATGAAGCTGATCGGCCAGTTGCTTTTGACTTAAATCGTGATCTTTCCGCAAATTACTTAACCTGTATGCGAAACTTGTTTCATCTTCTATTAAATCAGATTCCTCCATTGTTTGGTCACCTCCTAAACTACTTCCATTATATCTGTGCCTGTGCAAATTTGCAATTTTTTATCGAATCGTATTCTTGATTTTCATTGTGCGTGAATAAATCAGGGGTGCGATTTTTTCATGCTAAACTGTCACCATGATCGATCAGACAGAACCTTGAAAACTAAATGACCGTTCCGGAACTCTATAAACCGCCACGATTTTCTGATTAGAAAAGAGCGCTCAAAAGAGACGACACAGCGCCGAGAAGGGTTGCCTGTCAGGAAAGGAACTGGATAAAACGGCACAGCTTTAAATTCAAACTTAAATCAGGAGGAAAATAGAATGAGATTATTTGAAACAATAAAAGAAACTGTAACAGTCGGACAGGCTGCTGAATATTATGGCATGAAAATTGGAAGAAACAACATGATCTGTTGTCCATTTCATAATGACCATCACCCAAGTATGAAACTGAATGCAACTTATTACTACTGCTTTGGCTGTGGTGCTACCGGAGATGTAATCCAGTTTGTTGCAAATTTGTTTGGGCTGAGTAACTATGAAGCCGCCAAGAAAATTGCTGTAGATTTTGGTATTACACCAGACAAGCCACCGGTAATAGCAGCGCTGAAAAAGCCAGAGTACATGGAAAACAAAAACAGACAGAAAGATTTACGGGAATGCCAGAAAATGGTATGCGAATATCTTCATCGTCTGGAAAAATGGAAAGCACTGTATGCCCCGGAACGTCCGGATTTACCTATGGACGAACGATTTGAAGAAGCATGTGAAAATCTGAGTTATATCGAATATCTGGCAGATTATCTGACCTTTGCAGATGAAGAAGATGGCTTTGAAGTTGTAAAATCCATGAAAGAAACAGGCTATCTGGAAGATTTGAAATATCTTTCAGGGTCTCGTGACGAGGAGGATATATATGCAGAAGAAGCAAAAGCAGCTTAGTAATTATCCAGTTTGGTTTGACGGAACCAATATCAATGAAGCAGCCTTTTGTGAAGAATTTCTCCATACGCATAAAATACTCTTTGCCAACAATGAATTTTTTACTCCGGAGGGGCGGATTACTGATGATCTGCCTCTTCGTGGGGAAATATTTGAAAGTCTGAAACATTATGCCATCAACAACGTTCCACGCAAAGTAACAAATATTTTGGAAGTTATGAAACTGGCAGCTTATATAGATGATTTTCCACCAGAAGCCAATAAAATCCATCTTGCAAATGGAACGCTATATATAGATGGCACATTTATCTCTAAAAAACCAGATATTGTACGAATGCGTCTTCCGATCAACTATAATCCAGATGCGCCCGAAGCTGTCACATGGCTGTCATTTTTAGAACAACTGCTCTACCAGGAAGATATTCCAACTTTACAGGAATTCATAGGGTATTGCCTGATTCCAAGCAACAAGGGCCAACGGATGATGATTATAAAAGGAAATGGCGGAGAGGGTAAATCACAGATTGGTGCTGTTCTGAACAGCTTGTTAGGCTCAAATATGAAAGACGGAAGTATCGGTAAAATTTCTGAAAACCGCTTTGCCAGAGCTGACCTTGAGCATATTTTATTGTGTGTAGATGATGATATGCGAATGGAAGCCCTGAAACAGACCAGTTATGTGAAATCCATTGTTACTGCTCAGGGGAAAATGGACTTGGAACGTAAAGGAAAGCAAAGTTACCAGGGATGGCTTTTTTCCAGATTACTTGCATTCAGCAATGGAGATTTACAGGCATTGTATGACCGTAGTGATGGATTTTACCGAAGGCAATTAGTACTGACAGCAAAGGAGAAACCTGCTGATCGTGTAGATGATCCTTATCTGGCAGAAAAAATGAAGAAGGATATAAAATGTCAAGACCCAATGTACAAAAAATATTATATAAAAATGTACAATTAG
>URYE01000008.1 GCA_900551945.1 uncultured Eubacterium sp.
AAAGTGCGAACATAAAAATAGTTTCATCAATATTCTCCTTTATAAATTCCGATTTATCAGTTACCAAAACTGGAAGTTGTCTATTTCTTCTTTTTCGGTTTTAGGGCTGGCAGTTCATCATACATTACATGAAACAAGCCTGTCAAAAATTCCTTATTATCAACTTCATCTACCAACAACATCTCTTTTGCTCCCTCATAGGGTAATTCATACGGAGCTGTCGGCATATAACTAATTGCTGATTTTACTGGTTTAACAAGTAATCTATCATCATAGATACCGCCTACAATCTTGCCACGATAATAAATAATAAATTCTCCCATCATAGCTCGATAAGTAATTTCTTCTAACTCAGATAGCTGCCCTAAAATAAACTCTAAGTATTCCTTGCTTGATGCCATATTTCCTCCTCAAATTGTTATTTCTAAAATTGTATCAAATTCTGCCTGTTTCCGCAAGCAACAAAAATGTCTAATACTATCTGTTTTTAATAATCTTAAGATTTTTCTATATACATCTTCCAGTTTTAAATATATAATATAATTACATAGTGCATAATAAATAAATTTACATTTTTAAGAAAGGAACATCTATGAACGCAGGATATGTCCGTCTCTCCAGAGACGATGATAAAAGGAATTATGTTTCCATAGAAAATCAAAAACTGATTATCAACCAGTATGCAGCTGATCATGGTGTGGTTATTGACCGCTGGTATGAAGATGATGGCATTTCCGGCTATATCTTTGACAGGCCGGGATTTCAGCAGATGATGGCTGATCTGGATAAAGATATTGATACTGTATATGTTAAAGACTTTTCACGCCTTGGCAGACATAATGCAAAGGTGCTACTTCTTCTGGACGAATTTCAGGAACGTGGAAAGCATCTGGTTGTGATTGACGATAATTATGATTCTATGGATTCCAGTGACGATACCATTGGTATCAAAACATGGTTTAATGAGCGATATGTAAAAGATACCAGTAAGAAAATCAAACGTGCCATAGGAGCCAGACAGAAAGAGGGAACACTGATTACCAGACCACCGTTTGGCTATCGCCGTAACGAAAAGGATAAAACCATTCTGGAAATTGTACCAAAAGAAGCTGAATACATTAAGCAAATTTATGACTTATATCTTTCCGGTTCTGGCTACCGCAAGATTGCCACATATCTGACCGAGCAGGGAGCATCTACTCCCTCTATGATACAGCGTGAACGTGAAATAGAAGAAGGTAGACTGTCCAAAAGACAGGTAGCGTCTAAATGGTCAGATGCTATGATAAAAGAAATTCTGGATAATGATTTTTACATTGGTACTTTTCGCTTGAAAAAACGTGCAAGAAATACGGTTCATGGAAAAGATAAACGTATACCAAAAGAAGAACAATGTATTTTCGAGAATCACCACCCGGCAATTATTGATAAAGCTACCTTTGCTCTGGTACAGGAATTAAAGGAAAAACGTAACCGCACCAATTATCGGGGAAGTCGAGGGCAGTGGCTTGGCTCAGAGATTCCGAATCCTTTTGGCAGTTGTCTGTTCTGTAAGGATTGCGGAAGCCGTCTTACGCCAATTAAACGCCAAACTTCCAGCAGAGAACGGAAATATTACATCTGTACCACTTATAACACCAAAGGCAGACGTTATTGCTCCAAGGCACATTTAATTGAAGAAGATGATCTGATGGAAGATGTTCTGACTTATATCAAGATGTGTCGAAATGCTCTCTGTGAAGTTATTTCTACCTATGATTTAAAGGATTTTGAAACAGAGAAAAAAACAATAGCAGAAAAACGGCAGGAACTGCACACAGCTATCAATGAGCGAAAAAGTCAACTGAAAGTTCTGCTTACCCAAAAAGTAAAAGATCTGGCTGTCGCTGCTGGAAATGAAGACTTAATCAATGAAACGTATGATTCTATGCAGAAAGACTTATTTGCTCAGATTCATGGTCTGGAAATGCAGATAAAAGAACTGAATGAAACTGCCATAGAAACGCCTGATGTAAAGGATAAACTAAAAAATGCTCTTGAGGTGGTAGATAAAATCATTGCAGGAGGCAACCTTGACCGAAGAGATATTGAACTTCTGATTGAAAAAATCGTAGTGGACGAAGACGGGATGCCGGAAATTACACTGAAATACGGCTTGTCTAATCTGATTAGTTACAGTCCTGCTGATGAAATGAATCGAAGAGAAAATACCATGATTGCGATTGTGATGAAACTGATTGCTGAGGATGAACGTGGGTTTACTTCTGCAAAATATCTGTCAGAGCATATTACTGACCTTGGATTCAAGAAAACAAAGCAGAGTATTCTTCCATATATTGAGCTAATGAAGAAACTTGGGATTCTTGAATCCACAGATAATCCATTGAAGCCATACCATATTGTAAAGTCAAAAGAAAAAATCATGCAGCTTACCAAAGACTATCTGCCGGATCTATCAGCAGAAACTACCGCAAAACAGATATCAGATGATTATTTACATAGTAGAAGTGATGGCAGGTGGTATGCCACAAATGATACTAGAATACATTTTAAAAAAGAATAATATAGATATTAAAAATGATGTAAATATAATTCAAAACGTCGACTTCGGCTCAACTGCTGCCGCTTTTTCTTCTGGAATTGGTGACTATACTGTTGAGTTTGAACCTAGCGCAACCATTCTTGAAAATGAAAACGCAGGCTATGTAACAGCTTCTCTTGGCGTTGACAGTGGCTTCGTTCCATACACAGCTTACTCTGCAAAGAAAAGCTATATTGAAAAAAATAGCGACACAATACTCTCATTTACAAAAGCAATCCAAAAAGGACTCGACTATGTAAACACCCACACTTCAAAAGAAATAGCCCAGATAATAGCCACACAATTCCCAGAAACCGACTTAAACTCAATAGAAAAAATAGTAGAACGTTACAAAACACAAGACACATGGAAAGACAACACAATATTTGAACAATCCAGCTTCGACCTTCTAACTGATATCCTAAAAAACGCAGGAGAACTAACCGACAACGTACCATACGAAAAGTTAGTCACCACCAACTACGCAAAAAAAGCCACTGAATAAAATCATTTTATTATTATCAGAACGAGGGTATTATTTTTTCTTCCCACCACTCTACACCCAAAACAATATATAATTAATAACCTAAATATCAATAAATCAATTTTTAATAAAGGCAATATAATAAATATATTAAAAAAAGAAGCCAGAGTGCGAATTTTATAGTATATGGTGAAAACTTAGTAATTCTTATTTGTGCTGTCAAAAAACAATAATGCCCTGACAAAACGTCAGGGCAAGCAATCAGCGACACGATGTCGCATTGATTGCGTTCATGTCCGTTGTTACTACAAATATCAGCACATCTTAGAATTACTTAGTTCTCACTATCAACTATAAAATTCGTACTCTGGCTTCCCAACTTCATATTACAATTAATTATCTATTCTCCCAAACTTTTATGAAGCTTCCTAAAAGTTCTCCTAAGAAACAACACACAAAGCACAAAAGACACAACCTCTGCAATAGGATATGACCACCATACATTATCAACACTTCCCGTAAGTGATAAAAGATACGCCACTGGCAAAATAATAACAAGCTGTCGTAACACCGATATCAAAAGACTGTGTAAAGGATTTCCAATCGCTTGAAATACAGTACTACTAACAATACCAATACCTGCAAAAAGAAAACTAAGTCCAATTATACGAAGTGCTACAACACCGATACTCATAACATTTTCACTAGCACTAAATATCATAAGAAGCTTGTTAGGAATAAGTTCAAATACAGCAAGTCCAACAAGCATATAAGCAACTGCACAACTCATACCAAGCTTAATAGTCTTTTTAATTCTGTCAGGTTTTCTTGCACCATAATTGTATGAAAGAATAGGTACCATACCATTGTTAAGACCAAAGACGGGCATAAATATAAAACTATTAAGCTTAAAATACACACCGTATACAGTAATAGCATCTTCTGAGAACTTCTTCAAAATCAAATTCATTCCCACAGTAAGAAATGATGTAATAGAAGACATTATAATTGATGGAATACCTATTTCATATATTTTAGCAATTTCCTTTAACTTAGGTTTAAATATCTTTGAAACCTTGATATTAATTTCTTTATTAACCTTAATATTAAATATTAACGCAAGTGCAAAAGCCACACACTGACCTATTACAGTCGCAATAGCTGCTCCCTTTACTCCAAGCGCTGGCATACCAAAATAACCAAATATCATAATAGGGTCTAAAATTATATTAATAATTGCACCCGTTCCTTGTGTAATCATTGAATATACAGTTCTTCCTGTTGCTTGAAGAAGTCTTTCATTTGTTATTTCTCCAAATATACCAAAGCCACATAAAAGAATTATAGTAAGATATTCTTCACCATAATTAACAACTTCTGCAATATCTGACTGCATAGAAAAGAACGGTCTTACAATCGTAAGTCCCATAAGAGCAAATAACGCATAACTACATATTGCAAGAAACAGACCTGTATTAGCAGTCGTATCTGCTTCTTCAAACTTCTTTTCACCCAAATGCCTTGACAACAACGCATTAATACCAACACCAGTACCCGTTGCAAATGCAATCATAAGATTTTGGATGGGAAATGCAATTGACACCGCCTCCAATGCGTGTGTACTATACATTCCTACAAAAGCACTGTCAACTATATTATAAAGTGCCTGCATAAGCATAGATACAACCATAGGTATTGCCATATTAAATAATAGTTTCGGTATTGGCATAACACCCATTTTATTTTCTTGAATATTTTCACTCATAAATATAAACCTTTCTTAACTTTTGTTACTTTTTAACTTATCATACAAATGTACATTTTTTTCTAAATATCCTATAACTAAACACCATACAATAAACACAATTATTGATATAAACATAAGAATAACTGTAATCAACCACTGTTCTCCATTAAGAGAAGCTATTGCAAACATTTTCTTAAAAAATGATACGCTTATTGTTGCTCCCAATGCCATACACACACACACACCACATCTTACCCAGTCAAATGGTCTGCATATCCTTATGAGTGCTGCCATTCCCACTGAAACAAGAACGAGTATTGCTATTGTTGAAAGTTGGTCATGTGGAATATCCTTTATATTTCCCATAGTAGCAACTGCAGCTACTGTAAAAAAATCAGCAAGTCCTGCTGGCAAGGCTTTTATAAAGACATTTTTTAAGAAATCACCATTAATTATGCTCTTATTAGGCTGTAATGCCAAGAAAAACGCAGGAATACCTATTGTAAATGCTCCTAAAAGTGAAAGCTGTGTTGGATATAAAGGATATTTACTAAGAGTTATTATTGAAAACAATGCCATAAGCATAGAAAAAATATTTTTTACAAGAAATAGCGAAGCTGCCCTTTGAATATTATTAACAACTCGTCTTCCTTCTAACACTACAGATGGCATACAAGCAAAGTTAGAATCAAGCAGAACTATTTGTGAAGCATTTGAAGCTGCTTCACTTCCAGATGCCATAGCTATACTACAATCAGCACTCTTTAACGCCAACACATCATTAACTCCATCTCCTGTCATAGCAACCACTTTTTTCATATTTTTTAAAGCATCTACAATTTTCTTTTTCTGTTCTGGCTGAACTCGACCAAATACTGCATATTTACTTACAGCCATTGCAATTTTCTCATCAGTATCAAGCTCAGTTGCGTCTATATAATTTTCAGCGTTAGTAATACCTGCTTTTTTAGCAACATTAGACACTGTTAATGGATTATCACCTGAGATAACCTTTATCTCAACACCTTGTTTTTCAAAGTAGTCGAATGTTTCCCTTGCTTCTTGTCTTATAGGATTGTCAAGTACTATCATAGCATAAGGCACAACTGGCTCTACAAGTGGCTTTCCATCAAGCTTTTTTTCATATCTTCCAAAGATAAGTACTCTTGCCCCAGCTTTTGCAAACTGTTGTATTTCATTTTCATATTCAGCATATTTATTAAGTAGAAGCTTTTCAGGCGCACCAATTACATAAGCCACATTATTAAATACTGCTCCACTGTACTTTATTTCCGAAGAAAATGGACATACTGCCTGTGCTTTTTCATAGTCAGAATTTTCAAAATATTCTTTTAAAGTTTTCATTGTCACATTGTCAGAATCGAGATTATTAACAACATTACCAATTAACTCATGTAATGACTTATCTAAGTTCTTACTATTCTCAAGCGGCATAATCTGCTGTACAGCCATTTTATTTTTCGTAATTGTTCCTGTCTTATCAACGCAAAGTACATTAACTCTTGCAAGTGTTTCAACACATACCATTTCATGTACTACAACATTTTTCTTTCCAAGTCGCATAACACTTACAACAAGGGCTACACTCGCAAGCAGATATAACCCTTCTGGTATCATACCGACAAGAGCTGCTATAACAGCAACTACACTGTCTTTTAAAGATATCCCCATAAAAAAGTATTCTTGTACAAACATTATAATACCAATAGGAATAATGAGTATTCCTATAATCTCAACAAGCTTATTAAGAGATTTCATCATTTCTGTTTGCTGATGTTTCCTTGAAGCTTTTGCTTCTAGTGCAAGTTTTGAAGCATAAGAATTAAGCCCTACTTTTTCAAGGACTGCTTTACATTTTCCAGATACAACAAAACTTCCTGAAAACAACTTGTCGCCTTTTTGTTTAATTATCTCATCGGCTTCACCTGTAATAAGCGACTCATTAACTCTTACACTTCCCTCAACTACAACTGCGTCTGCACATATCTGACCGCCTGCACTAAAAAAGCAGACATCTGACCTTACTAAATTCTCAGATGGTATTGTATAAACAGTACCACCCCTTAATACTTCTGTCATTGGCTGACTAATAAGAGTAAGTCTATCAAGCACTCGCTTTGAACGTATTTCTTGAATTATACCGATAAGAATATTCCATATAATTATAGGCAAAAAGGTCATATTTTCATATGACCTTACAAAAATGAGCAATAAAGCGAATATTGCAAATATTAAATTAAAATATGTAAATACATTACTTGCAATAATCTGACCAATACTTTTTGATTGGTTTTTTACTGCTTCATTTACAAGTCCAAGCTTAGTAAAGTGTCTGACCTCACTTAAGGACAAACCTTCACTTATAAGCTTATCTGTTAATTTTATTTCTTCATAATCATTGTTTATTTTATTTGAACTTATATTTTTAAATTTAGTTACTTTCGTCATAAACTATTTTCCCACGACACATATTCCACAAGTAATAAACCAATATTGCAAATACAATTAACTTTATTCCAAAAAAGATTAAAATATTAGTAAGTGACTGTGAGTCGTACAACTGAAAAGCTAGTGCATTAATAAAATGCGCCCCCATTGTAAGACCTATCACCCATTTAGGTAAATCATTTTTTACAGCTCCAAATATAACATTCATAATAACAATGCCAAGTACAACATCTAATGCACAGCTAATTCCTAATAAAAGCCATAATACAGGAGGTGTTGTAACAAGTGTTGATACCATTTCAAGCGTCTGGTCAATTGTTTCTTGTGACGCACCACTTAAAGCATCGTTAAGTGTGCTTTCCATACCAGCGGAATTAATTGCTGTACACCAAGTAAGATATGTAATACTTGTAAGTCCATACAAAAAGCTATCCCCTATGCCAAGTCCAATACCTGCCATATAGACATCGCCTTCTCTTTCAAATCTGTCCTTAAGCATATATCCAACAATAAGTCTTGCAATTGTAAATCCAACTGTTGCAACAATATAATATACTATTGTATACGTCATCGGATTATTTGTAAATACATTATCAATTCCCGGTGCAAGCATAAGAAGTGAAATAAGCATATTAGTAAATACAAACGTAAAAATAAGATATGCTACTGCACCAAGAAGTATTGGCATAAATCTACCATGCCATCTTTTTATGGTAACAATAATAAATACAATAAATACAGACAGTAATAATATTCCTCCAGCCGTAATCATAGGTGAAAGCCCTGAAGGAAGTGTCTGTGTCATATCAAAGTCTCCCATAAACCCTCCTTGTCATTTTATTTTATTGTAAAATAGCCACAAAAAGCAGCCACAAAAAATGTAGCTGCTCCCTCATAATCTTAATTGTAAACAATATATCTTTTTTAATAACTAAATTGTATATTTAAAAAGGCACACTGAAAAAAATTGCGATTATAACTTTGTTACGTTAGTAGCCTGTGGTCCTTTAGCTCCTTCTGTTACGTCAAATTCAACCTGAGCGCCTTCTTCTAAAGACTTGAAGCCTTCCATGTTAAGACCTGAATAATGTACGAATACATCATTACCCTGTTCATCGCTAATAAAGCCGTAACCCTTCTGATTGTTAAACCATTTTACTGTACCTTTCATTTTTAGTACCTCCAAAAAAATATGCGGTGTGCAACACCAATTCAATATTAACATTTACTATTAGAATTGTCAATAAAATTAAATTATAGAAATTCCATTTCCCCACATCTTAAGTACTTTTGTTATCTTATTCTATCACTTATTAATCATATTCTTTATAAACTCTACTAAGTTCAACAAGGTCTTTTCCACGTTGTATCACTGATACCACATCACCTGTCTTTAATTGTTTATCTTTAACTTTTATCAAAGTGCTGTCAACAACTTCAAACTCACATTCAATATCATTTATAAGAACTGCACTATAATTATTAAAATGCTCTCCCTCAATAAATATACTATTCATTGAATTATACACTTGATTTATAATTATGTCTTCTGTTCCCATATAAAGATTAGTGGCAAGAAATGGCATTTTTCCGCCATAAATGTCACAATTGCCATATAACATATCGTATTCAAGTATTTTCAAATTCTTAAGATAATCCTGTGTATCTTTTTGTTGTTGGTGAAATCTATTAACATATCCATTAGTTATACATAACTGTTCTAAAACATAAGATGACAGTTGATAAGCTTCCATGTCTTTATTCTTGACACTCATTCCAAAATTATTCCAAATAATGTATTGTGTCTGATAAATATTTCCATTAACAAGCTCATTATCGTCAAATTCAAACCCAGGAAGATGGTCGCCATACATTACAAGCACCGTCTGTTCATCTCTTTGTGAAAGATAATCAGTAAGTTCTTTAATAAAATCATCCATTTCTTTAATCTGATTGACATAATACTCAAAAGCTGTTTGTTTTTCTTTGTCAAAAAAATTGTTAATTTTTATTGAAGGAGTATATCCTGTTGGTAATTCTGACGGATAATCTCCATGACCTTGAACTGATATTGCATATATATAGTCAGACCCTTCTGTTGAATCTAAGATTTTTTGTATTTGACCTGTCAAAATACTATCTTTTGCCCAACCCATAGGCGTAAATGTAACATTTTCCATATACTCAATTGAAGTAAATGTATCATATCCTAGATGTGAAAATATCCTGTTTCTATCATAAAATGTTCCATAGTTGTTATGTAGTGCATGTGTTGTATAACCTAGATCACTCAAATCATAAGCAACTGACTCACATACTTTCGTTTGTAAAATAGTTTCATATGGATATTCCCCCGGTCCAAAATCATCCATGTTCATACCTGTCTGCACTTCAAATTCTGTATTCGCTGTTCCTGCACCAAACACTGGCACACTTAAAAACCCTGAAGAATACTCACTATACAATTGCTCAAAAACGGGGACAGGATTTTCTGAAAGTGATATGTCCTTTACAAGATTTGGGTCAAAAAATGACTCAAGCTGTAAAAATATTATATTAGGTCGTTGCTTTGAATTAATAACTTCTCCATCATCAAGCATTGCATTATCATCAAGAGTTTCTTTTAAAGTTGACATATATTCAGTTGAGTATTCGTCCTCTTTACTTATTCCTCTGCCTACTACACTACATGAAAAGCAATATGCAAATCCATAAGTTTTATAAGCATTAGCAAGATTTCCAAAGTTCTTACTGAGTATATCATTTGATACAAAAACAGTCGTAAGATAATACAGCAAACCTGCTGTCACACCTATTCTTAATATCGAATAAGAATAATTAATTTTATCTTTGCATTTTGGTGCTTTTATAAATAAAAAAATAAGTCCACATAGACAAATAAAAAGACTTATACCAATAAGCACTAACTTAAATACACTTAAATATGCCGGAACTACTTTTACAGCATCATTTATAAGATATATGTCCATTGCTGTAAAAGGAGTCTTTCTAAGTGAAAGTATAATAAAGTTAGTCACCGCTAATAAAAGCCATAAAAAACTTACAATTCCATACACAAATATTTTTCTTTTAAATAAAAGTGCAATTGACATTGTCAATAATATAATTACTGTATTGTATAAAAAGATAACCGGATTAGTAAATATATATACTAATCCGATTAAACTTCTTCTGTTAAGGCATTCAATAATCATATTAAGCAAAACCGAATATACTATTGTATGAACAAAGTCGTATTTCCAAAGTCTTTTGCAATATACTTTTATCGTTTCCATAACATTACCTACTTTTTATTTTTAAATTTTAATATAATCCGCTATTGATTATTTTCAACAGAATCATCATCTTCTAAAAGTTCATCACTAATACCTTCTTCTTTCTGTTTTCGCTTTATATCTTCAATTATATTCCTTGCCTTTTCTTTTGTTTTTTGTGTCGTACTTCTTGAACTTACAACCATAAATGCAAATTTCTTTGCATCAGTATAATCTTTACATTCATTTCCAAGAACTGCCATTAAAAGATTAACAGTTACTTCATTCATTCCACATATAGGTGGAAATTCTGAAAGCAGAGCTTCTTTAAATCCGTTATATGCAATATTTTCATATTTATTAATGTTATTTTGACATTTTTCAATGTCTGCTTCTGTTCCTTGTTCCTGTCCCGACTGAATAGCTTCTATCTTCCCCTTATATAACCAAGAAAGTTTAAGACAAAGATATGATGCTTCACTTAGCTTTGAGGGCTTTACAGTTGCCGTAAGAAGTGCCATTTTATATCGCCTTATAGCAGTATCATAGGAATATACCCCTGTGTCTATCATCATCGCATTATATTTATTGCCAATTTTTGCCCTTAATACTTTTCGTTGATTTTCTGATACATTTTCATAATCTCTCATTACTGCTGCATATCCACAATAAGGACACATACATACATCATACTTTATTGTATCTATATTCAAATATCTAGGTTTTAAGTCATCATCTGAACCCATAAACCTTGTTTTTCCAGTTTTTACTTGAGAGGTTATGAATTTTTTATCACACACTGGACACTTTATATTCTTGTCATATATATACGATGCTTCTTCTTTTATGTTTTTATCTTCCATGAAATCCACCCATAGTCTTATTTTGCAAACGCACAATTGCTACACATTACAGCCAGCCACTTACATATTCCCCATATCATTACAAAAACTAATTAGGCAGGTGAAGCAGATATTTGCAATCTGCTTTAATAATTGCTTATAACTTTATTTATCAGAAAAATTTTACTTCTTTTAAATACAAGCAATCTCCTAATAACCGACCTTTATTAGTTAATCAATAAATAGGAAATTGCTTGATAGTGTTATAACATTACTTAGGAAGCTTAAATGAACTCTTAAGGGATACAATTCTATTAAATACAGGCTCTCCTTGCTTTGAGTCCTTTAAATCAGCACAGAAATATCCATTTCTTACAAACTGGAACTTATCTTGTGGCTGTGCCTTAGCAAGTTCAGGTTCAACATAACAAGCTTCAACTACTGTAAGTGAGTTAGGATTAACATTAATTGAACCATCTTCTTCGTTATAAACTCCCTTTTCTTCATCAACAATATTTTCATAAAGACGAGTCTTTACCTTAACACCTTCTGTTGCTGAAACCCAGTGAATTGTTCCTTTAACCTTGCGGCCTGTAAAGTTGCCACCTCTTGTTTCTGGGTCATAAGTACAGTGAATTTCTGTAATATTGCCATTTTCATCTTTCTTATAATCAACACAAGTTACAAAATAAGCATTCATAAGACGTACTTCATTGCCAGGGAAAAGTCTAAAATATTTCTTAGGTGGTTCTTCCATAAAGTCTTCTCTTTCAATATAAAGTTCCTTAGTAAATGGTACTTTTCTTACTCCAAGTTCTGGATTTTCCTGATTATTAGGTACTTCCATATATTCCACTTGACCCTCTGGATAATTATCAATAATTAACTTAACGGGGTCAAGTACTGCCATCATTCTCTTAGCCTTTAACTTAAGGTCTTCTCTTATACAATATTCAAGCATTGGGTACTCTACAGCACCTTGACTCTTTGTTACACCAACAAGGTCAACAAACATCTTAATTGACTCAGGTGTAAAACCTCTTCTTCTCAATGCTGCAATAGAAACAAGACGTGGGTCATCCCAACCATCAACAATTCCATCTTCGACAAGCTTCTTTATATATCTCTTACCTGTTACAACATTGTTAAGATAGAGCTTTGCAAATTCAATCTGCTTTGGTGGATTTTCATATCCAACTTCTCTTACAACCCAATCATAAAGAGGTCTGTGGTCCTCAAATTCAAGTGTACAAATAGAATGAGTTACACCTTCTGTTGCATCTTCAATAGGGTGTGCAAAATCATACATAGGATAAATACACCACTTATCTCCTGTTCTATGATGAGAAATATGTGCAACTCTATATATAACAGGGTCTCTCATATTAATGTTAGGTGAAGCCATATCAATCTTAGCTCTTAAAACCTTTTCACCATCTGCATACTTACCATTTTTCATATTTTCAAAAAGTTCAAGATTTTCTTCAACTGAACGATTTCTATATGGACTTTCCTTGCCTGGTTCTGTAAGTGTTCCTCTGTATTCTCTTATCTGCTCTGCTGTAAGGTCACAAACATAAGCCTTTCCCTTTTTAATAAGCTTTACAGCAGCTTCATACATTTCTTCAAAATATCCTGAAGCAAATAAAACATCACCATGCCACTTAGCACCAAGCCATTCAACATCAGCTTTAATTGACTCAACAAATTCTTCTTTTTCTTTTGTTGGGTTAGTGTCATCAAATCTTAAATTAAACTGACCATCGTATTCCTTTGCAAGCCCATAATTTAAAAGTATAGACTTAGCATGACCAATATGAAGATAACCGTTAGGCTCTGGTGGAAATCTAGTTACCACCTTACTACAATGACCTTCTTCTATATCCTTATCTATAATCTGTTCAATAAAATTCTTTGAAACAGCTTCGTTTTCCATGATAAATCCTGCTACTAAACTTTAATATATACTAATTTTATTTAGCAACTTTTCCTTTCCTAGTTTTTGTAATTTCTTAATTGTCTTATTATTTTATTATACAATACTATCACTTTTTAAGTCAAATATTTGTCCTTTACGCACTCAATAAACACATTTTAATATTTTGCATTTTCAATAACTTATATCCTTTAAAAGCCTAAAAATGCAATATCATTAACGGAAGTAGGTGGAAAATTTTATACCTACTTCTATTGACTAATAAATAGTACAAAAATTAATTTATAATAATTGTGCAAGCTCTAACACTGAGTCTTTTAAAGATTTACCTTCAAGATTAACTGTTATCTCAGCATACTTTTCATACAAAGCTCTTCTATCGTCAAATATCTCTTTTACAGTTGTCTTACCATTTGAAACAACGCCTCTTTCCTTAAGACTGCCGAGTCTTTCATTAAGGTCTGCTTCTGATACTTTAAGATAAACAATAGTTCCAATACTTTTTAAATGTTCCATTGCTTCGCTTCCATACACAACACTCCCACCTGTTGCTATAACAGTCTTTGTATATTCAAGTGATTTATTAATATCATTTTCAATTTGAATAAATCCTGCATCACCATTTTCTTCTATAAGCTGCTCAAGTGTCTTATGATAAGCTCCTTGTATTACAAGGTCTGAATCCACAAAATCATATCCTAATCTTTTTGCTAATACAACTCCTATAGTACTTTTTCCTGAGCCTGGCATACCAATAAGCACAATGTTATCCTTTTTCATAAAATGTAATCCTTTCGCATATAAAAACTTATTTGTTTATTTTCAAATCAGGCAAAATCTACCTGTTTTATATATATTTTACTCCACATAATAACATTACAGCAATAAAAATATTAACAATTACACGCATAAGTATATGCAGAAATGGAGTTGACTATGGATAATTATAATAGTAACGGAAGTGGAGTAAGTGAAGACCTTTTTGGTTTTATACCACCTAATATGATGTATCCACAAAACAATTCTGTTCCTGATGGCTTTTCTTCAAAAGAAGAGTATGAGCGATACCTTTACCATCAGGAACATGACAATGATTTTCATTTAAAAATTTCAAACAATTCTAAATCTTCTAATTAACTTATATTTCAATTCGCTTAAAAACTTATTTCGTAACAGCCTCAAGCATTTGTTCAAGTTCTTCTGGACTAAATGTATAATGGCTGTTACAAAAATGACAATTAACTTCAATTGGCTTGTTATCATCAACCATTTCTTTAAGGTCTTTTGCACCAATACTCATAACTGCCTTGCTTACTCTTTCCTTTGAACAATTACAGTGAAATTGTGTTTGAACAGTATCAAGTATTTCAAGCTCCATGTCACCTAAAATATGCTCTAATATCTTTTCAGGTGTCATTCCATTTTCAAGCATTTCTGTTACAGACTTTACTTCTTTTATTCTCTTTTCAAGCTTATCAATTACTTCTTCTGTGGCATCTGGCATAAGCTGGATTATAAAACCACCTGCCTGTTCTACTGTATTTTCCTTAGTCATAAGAACTCCAAGTCCTACAGAAGATGGTACTTGCTCACTTGTTGCGTAATAATAAGTTAAATCATCTGCAATTTCACTTGTTATAAGAATAGTATCTCCAACATAAGGCTCTTTAAGTCCAATATCTTTTATTACACTTAATACACCAATACCAACAGCTCCAGCTATATCAAGCTTTCCATCTTTAAGTGGAAGCATAACTTCTGGATTACCAACAAAGCCTTTTACGTTTCCTTTAGGGTCAGCGGTAACTGTCATTGCACCTATTGGACCATTTCCCTTAATCTGTACTGTTAAGATATCTGCGTCACTTTTCATTGTAACACCCATCATTGCACCACCTGTAAGAAGTCTTCCAAGTGCTACTGTTGCAATCGGACTTGTGTTGTGTAACTGTCTTGCCTTTTCTACTGTATCTTTAGTTGTTGCTGCAAAAGCTCGTATCTGTCCTTTGGCTGCAATTGCTCTTACTATATAATCACTCATTTTATTTTTCACCATTAGCATATATTTTTAATAGTTTTAATATACTTTAATATTTAATCTAAAATATTTATTCAAACTCATTAGTAAATATATTAAAACCTATCTAAATAGCTTTTCCTTTCTTAAAATTCTATTTTACTTACAATAAATATAAAACTCTTTCTGCGAATTTCTAAAGTCATTGTGACAAGCATCAAAATCTAATTCAATCATAGACTTTAATTCGCTACTTGTTTAAATAAAAGAACTACCTAATTAATAGTTTAAAGTTTTTCAATAATATAATGTAATCTTTCACTGTCATCAGTTGGTTCATCATGTGTAAAGGAGTTATAAACGGCTCTAATTTTAAGCCCTGCCCTACTAACTGCCTGTTCTACTTCCTGCTGTGTAAAGCCATGCTGAAAATGACTTTCTTCATATCTGTCAAATGTTCCCTCATCATTTTGTATAAACACAGCAAGGTCATATTCATTATCCCTTGTATCTTCGTGGTAAATATTATCCCACACAAAAGCTGACTCATCCCTATTTTCTGCATAAGTATTGTCCGCAAGAATATCTCTGAAAAAGTGTATTGTCTTTAAATCGAATATAAATACACCACCTATTTTTAAATTTTCTTTTACACAGCTAAATACTGATGTAAGGTCTTTGGGATTTGTAATATAATTCATAGAGTCACATATACTTATCATTGCGTCCATTTCATATGGAAATTCAAAATCTCTCATATCTTGAAGACTGTATACAATCTGTTGTCCGCTCTCATACATCTTTTCAGCAGCAATAGTAAGCATATCTGGTGCATTGTCGATACCAACACACTCATATCCTGCATTGTCTAATATCTGCGTCACTGTACCAGTTCCACAACCCAAATCAGCAACCTTCATTCCTTCTTTTATGCCATTTTCTTTTAAAAGCTCTATTAAATATGCACTCCATTCATCGTATGGAATATTATCCATATATTCATCATAAACATAAGCAAAACCTGTATATGCGTTCATAATCTTCTCCATTTCTACACAATTATTAACTGTTTAAGTAGATACTTGTAATCCACTTTTTACAAAATCTTACCAACAAAGCCTTAAAATTGCAATAGCCCATCACTTTAAGTTGAAATAATTCTCATTTTACCATATACTAATATAGACGTTTTAAGATAATATAAAACATCATATTACGATTATTAAATATACTGCATATAATTATGAGGAAAATTATGAAAACTTACAGAAAACGATATATCAACCAACTTAAAAATTTCAGAAAATATTATCTATTACTTATTATATTTTCTATTATAATTTTTGCATTATGTATTCATATAAGTATCTTTCAATGTTTTTCTCCTTTTGAATATAAAAACACAATGTCTGCCAACAATACCTATGAAATGGGAACTCGTTATGTTGATTGTAGTGCAGATACTCTTTATTATACAGGATATGATTACACAAAAGGTTCTACTGTAAAGGGTTATTATTACTACAGCCTTAATAATGAAACTTGCACTATATATCTTTTATCAAAAAAGACAGTTGGCTCACAACCTGCATTAATAATTAGTGATGTATCATTTACTGGAAAACTTGTAAAAAACGACTCAAATCTTAATAACCTATTAAAATATATGTCACATGACCTTAAATGGAATTACAACGGAATACAAAAATTTTCAAGTGATATAATTATTAGTGAATGTGATTACAATATTATGCTCTATGTAATTATCTCAATACTTGCGATTATTATTGTTATAGCTGATGCTGAATTTATAATATTTATATTTATAAATAAAAAACACTTTCTTCGCAAAAAGTAACTCAAAAGCCACACAACAGTTGATATTACATCAGCTATTATGTGGCTCTCTTTACTAGTAAATATAATTACTAGATATATACAACAATCTGTCTAAATACAAATCTTTTTAGATTACACATTCTTTCCACAGCATTGCTTATACTTCTTACCGCTTCCGCATGGACATGGTTCATTTCTACCAATCTTTTTACCCTTAACAACTGTTCCTGAAAGCTTCTGCTTCTTATAAAGCTGCTTTCTTGTTTCTTCGTCAAGAAGATTATCCCACTGTGGTAATTCATATAACCAGTCAGCCTTACAACCTACCATGTTGTAGTAAAGCTTTTCCTTATCGTAATCAAGAGAAACTTCTGTATCTTCTTCCATAGTTTCAATTGGATTAGCTACTTTAAGACTGTCGTTGATACCATCAAGGAAACCTACCATCATAAGAACTTCAACACCGAACTTATCAGCAAGTTCTTTTACTGTTCCTTTTACAACTGTTTCAGGTGTAGAAAGAATATTTTCATAAATACCCTTTTCTAACTGAAAATATCCACCCCAGAATTCAGAAGCCTGCTTCTGGTCCATTTCTGTTTCATATGCTAACTTTCTCCAAGTTTCAAGTAAAGCCATTATTATTCTTTGCTAAAAGTATATATTAACTTCTAGCTTTCCTTTCATTAATTATTTGAATGTATCATATATTGAACCTGATATATATGAATAACTTCCCATATTAGAATATGTAGATGAAGATGATAACTTTGCAAGCTGTGATACCGCAGAACTATAAGAAGATGTAGCACTTGTAGATGTCATTTTTCCAAATGAACCACTTCCTGTAAATAATGACTTTACAGTTGTCATATCTGCACTCTTAAACTTATCTTCATCAACAGTAAGCTTATTATCTGAGCCAACAGTTATACCTACTTTTGAAAGAAGGTTCTTGTTAGCCTTTGTATAAGCTACCATTGTTGAACTCGTTCTTAATACACTATTATCACTCGAATTACCTGAAGCACTTACAAGTGAGTTATAATCCTTTGCGAAAGATGATACAGCTTTATAAATAGCATCTTTATCATAATCTGTTGAAGTTACGCCATCTTTATCAGTAGTTGTAGTCTTTTTCCAAAGCTTGTCAGAGCTAAGTTCTTTAACATCATTTACAAGATTAGATGCACTATCTCTTACGGTAGCAGCATTAACCTTTTGTGATGAAGTAGTCTTATCAGTAGTACTATCCGTCTTTGAAGTAGAGTTACTTGACGATGTACCTAACTCTTTAGCATAATAAGCTTTAACAAGTTTTCTATATGAACCATTTCTTATTGAATTATAATCAGCATAATTAATACCTGACATATAATTATTGCTACTGCTATTATTAAGTGATGAAAATAGTGATGAAATAGAACTTGAATTATACATAACTCATTCCTCCTTATCTAAAACAGACCACTACCATACATCATACACTAATTAGTCTTGAAGACGCTGTATCATATCCCACATAGCTTCTGCTGAATTGAAGTTGTCTGGAATAATATCTACAGGTGTGATTTCTATATCAAATGTATCATTTAATTCTCCTACAATTGATACAATATCAAAGGAATCAAAAATTCCATCATCAATAAGTGTATCGCATGTTTCATAGTCTACGTCTGAATTAACTTCTGTTAAAATTTCTAATAACTGTTCCATTTATAAATCCTTACCTTTCTTATATTATCGAACAAAAGCAACAAAATATTAACCCTTGTCGCCCTTTGAAATTAACATACAACAAGATATAGTATTCGTCAAGACTATTATTAAATATTTTATATTTATCTATAATAATTAACGATTAACGCATATATCCCTCGAATTAATTATATCCGAATACATAAAATCTCGATATACTTTAACTCCATCTTGTTTAGAATAAGCAATTACCTTTGGAATTCTTCTGCTTAAGAACAAGTATATTCCCTCTGTAACAGAATACGCACCAATATTATAAAATATAATCTTATCTCCAACATTTGGTTGTCCTATAGGAATATTTTTTACAATCACATCGCCAACTGTACAAAGTGAACCAACTATAGTCCACTTTTCCATATCTTCTGGTACTTCTATTTTTTTCTTATTAGCCATATCAAAGCCAGATACTACAGTTGTATCATTCTTTACAAATGTATACGCAGGAACTTTCATTGCCATAGCTTGACCATAGTAATTGATATGATTAATTCCACCATCAATTACACAATAATTCTGACCATTATTAGTCTTAATATCTGCAACTTCTGATACAAACATACCGCAAGTTGCTGCCATATATCTCCCCATTTCAAGCGTAATCTCATATTTACTCTTTATCTTATTAAGCTCAACTGCAAATTCTTCAAGCATATCATAATTGTCATTGTAAATATCTTCTCCAAAATATGAAACTGGAAGCCCTGGTCCATATTCAAGTTCTTTTGCTTTAAAGCCATACTTTTCTTTATAAATGTCGCAAAGTTCGTCTAAATGCTGCAATTCTTTTGCCATCTGACTCACCTTTTTCTTTTGTGTACCTGTATAACATTGAAGCCCACATATTTCAATATATTCATAAGTGTTATGCTTAGCTATAATTTTTTCAAGCTCTTGTTCATCAAGTCCGAATTGATTACCACTTGTAACTCTTAAAAGCACATTAATTCTTTTCTTTCGTTGAGTGGCACATTCATTTAACAAATTAAACTGATTAACAGACTCAACTGTATACATACCGACTCCACCACAATTGTCCATAACGTGACATATATCGTGCTTTTCCTTGTTCACCCCTGATAACACTATAGTTGACATATCAACATTTTCTCTTTCACAGATTGAAAACTCTCCCGGCGAACACACTTCAAACTTTGTCACAAGACTTTTCATTGCATGTACAAGAAATGGATTGGCTTTCATTGCATAACAAAGCTTTACATCACTCCCTAACACACTTTGAAGTTTTTCAATTCTTGCCTTTAATACATCAAGGTCAAATATATATGCAGGTGTTTTTTCGCTGCCTGCTATTTTTATAATTTCTGCTGTTGTAAGCATTTTTCCTCATTTCTACGCACCTTAAAATTTATAATTAGCTGGATACGCACAGCCTTTAATTTAATTAAATATTTATTTATTAGCTTTATAATTTTCCATTAAAACATTTCTATCTATCTTACCATTTTTTGTAATTGGCATTTCTACCTGAATAAATTCAGATGGTATCATAAACTTAGGGAGTTTTTGCATAAGTTCGTGCATAATTGTCTTTTTATCTGTATCTCCCTCATAGAAGCCTAAAATCTTATTAGCATCTTTGTCAAATATACAACAAGCCCTTAACACATTGTCAATAGCATTGATAGCCATTTCAATTTCACCAAGCTCAATTCTATGTCCCATGTGCTTTATCTGGAAATCTTTTCTTGATGAAAAACACAATTGACCGTCATTGTTGTAGTAACCTAAATCACCTGTTCTATATATTATCTCGTTATATTTATTATTTAATGGGTTCTGCACAAATGCTTGATTTGTCTTTTCCCAGTTATTAAAATAGCCAAGTGTTACAGCAGTACCAGTTACACAAATTTCACCAATCTTACCCTGCATTGTAGGCTCTATAAGTTTATCTTCTTCATCAAGCAAGAACACTCTTTCATTAGGAAATGCCTTACCCATTGGAAGTGTTTCATCAAGTTCATAATTTCTATCAACTATATAGTATGTACAGTTACAAGTAATTTCTGTAGGGCCATATACATTTACAAACATAGCATCTGGATACTGTTCTCTCCATGCGTTAAGGTGCTTAATTGGCATAACCTCACCTGAGAATATAACCTTATTAATTGCTGATGGTCTTTTATATTCAAATCCATTAAGAGTTGTAACAATACAAAGTGCTGATACTGCCCAAATAAGTGTTGTCACTTTTCTTTCTTCAAGATAATCTAACAGAGTCGTTGGAAATGAAAACATCTTCTTAGGAATTATCTGCATTGTAGCACCAGTACTCAATGTAGAATATATATCTTTTACGGATACATCAAAATCAAACGGTGCTTGATTACCGATTACGTCTTTATCTGTTATATTAAATGTAGATGTAAAATAGTCAATAAAATCAATAACTGAACGGTGATTTACAATTACGCCCTTTGGAACACCTGTTGAACCTGATGTAAATATAGAATACAATGGGTCTATATCAAGAGCTTCTTGTCTTATTTGCAATAACATCTTTTTATCTTTGTCAGTTACTTCATGTTCAAGAAGTTCTTCAACACTTAACACCTTACCAGTAAAGCCAAGCTTTGCCTGCTTTTTTGCTGACTTTTCATCAACAACCATAAATGTAGCACCAAGAGTTTTCAAAATCATATTAATTCTTTCAACTGGGTGTGATGGGTCAAGCATTACATAAAAACAACCTGCACTAACAGCTCCCATAAATATAGCAAGTGCATTACAACTCTTATCCATATAAACAGGAACTGCCATACGAGGTGATGTTACATTTAAAAGACCTGCTCCTATTCTTTCTGCCTTTTCCTTCAACTGACTGTAAGTAAATGAATTATGTTCATCAGCTACAGCAATCTTATTAGGGTACTTTTCTACAGAGTTATCTAAATAGTCCAATACATTCTTTAACATTATATATCCCTTTCATGTACAATCTTAGGCAAGAATTAATTCTCACCTTTAATACTTTGAATACTAAAACTATGGAAGTCACTCTCCACAGTTTACTTATTATAAATTATTTTTTCTGACGTTGCAATCCTTTTATTCCCACCAAACACTCACCATTTTAATTATTAAAATCAAATTTTATTATGTATAAAAAAGAAAACCAGTAAGATATAAATATTAGACGAAACAATAAATGCACCATTAAAAGAACGATTAACTATATTTATATCCTACGTCTGTTCATCATCACCAATATAAAAAAATAAAGTATTCAAAATCTTTATCTTTTATGCTATTATAAATAAATTAATTTAAGAAGGGAGTTTTATTAATGAATACATTTAAAAGAATTACAGCACTTGCCATTGTAATACTATGGGCAATGCTAATAATTACAACTCTTATAGTTGCATTTATGAATACTGAAACTTCAAGAACTCTGTTAAAAGGACTTTTAGTCATAGACGTATGCCTTCCAGTTGTTGGATATGCTATAAAAATAATGGCAAACCTACTCTCCAACAAAAATAAACAAGATTAAACCAAACAAATGTTAATATAATGACAAGCTCTACATAAAATAAGGCTATCACAATAATTGCATTTAATGTGATAACCTTATATAAAATCTAATTAAACATATTTAATTTATTAAAAACTATTCCATTATTCGCATAAATTACTTTGAAAATGAACTCTTTCTGTGAATAATTTCATGTCTTCCTGGTCCATTAGAAACCATAGTGATAGGAGCTTCAATTTCCTGCTCAATTGCTTCTATATAATTTCTACATTCAACTGGAAGGTCTTCATACTTAGTAATACCTCTAATATCAGACTTCCAACCTGGCATTGTCTTAAGTACAGGCTTAGCCTTTTCAAGCTGTGGAGTTGTAGGGAAATCCTTTGTTACTTTTCCATCAATTTCATATCCAACGCACATTGGAATTTCATCAAGATATCCTAATACGTCAATTACAGTAAGAGCAACTTCTGTTGTTCCCTGCATTTTAACACCATAACGTGTTGCAACGGCATCAAACCAACCCATTCTTCTTGGACGTCCTGTTGTAGCACCAAATTCTCCGCCATCTCCACCACGTTTTCTAAGTTCGTCAGCTTCTTCACCAAAGATTTCACTAACAAATGCACCTGCACCTACTGCTGATGAGTAAGCCTTAACAACTGTTACAACTTCTTGAATTGAACTTGCTGGAATACCAGCACCAATCGCACCATAAGGAGCAAGAGTTGATGATGATGTAACCATTGGATAAATTCCGTGGTCTGGGTCTTTTAATGAACCTAACTGACCTTCAAGAAGAATTTTCTTTCCATCTTTAAGTGCGTCATGTAAGAACTTAGATGTATCTGTAACATAAGGCTTAACCATTTCCTTATATTCCATAAGTGTGTTAAATATTTCATCTTCGTTAAGAAGTGGCTGATGATAAAGATGTTCAAGCATTACATTCTTTATTGTAACAACATTCTTAATCTTATCCTTTAATTCCTGCTCATCTCCAAAAAGTTCGCATACTTGGAAACCAATCTTAGCATATTTATCTGAATAAAATGGTGCAATACCAGACTTTGTTGAACCAAATGACTTACCTGCAAGTCTTGCTTCTTCATAAGTATCAAAAGCAACATGATAAGGCATAAGTATCTGTGCTCTATCTGATACTAAAATCTTAGGCATTGGAACATTTCTATCTGTAAGACTCTTTAATTCCTTAACAAGATAAGGAATGTTAAGTGCAACACCATTTCCAATAACACTTGTTGTATGATTATAAAAAACGCCTGATGGAAGAAGATGAAGTGCAAACTTTCCATAGTCATTAATTATAGTATGACCTGCATTACTTCCTCCCTGAAATCTTACAATTATGTCAGACTCCTCAGCAAGCATATCAGTAATCTTACCCTTACCTTCATCACCCCAGTTAGCGCCAACGATAGCTTTTACCATAGTAAACCTCCATTCCACTGTCATATTAACAGCATCTATAAACGTGTATTCGTATGTATTTGTGATTATTTAATCTCAGACCATACTTATCTATAATAACACATTATATCCATTGCAATCAATCCTAAAAACATATATAATTCAAAATATATTATTTATTTGTGATAAATTTCACTATTAATATTATTCTAATATATAATTATTTATTGATAATTTTGTATATAAATCAGATATTCACAATTTGTTTTATAACTTACTTACCATAAAAAGCAATTATTGTTTTTTAATAATACAACATTTTTCTTTTTATTGAGTACGAAAGGATTACTTATGAACAGTTCTAATAAAAAAATTTTTTCACTTATTTTTATAACTGTCTGCTGTATCATATTATTTGGACACTTTCAGATTAATAATAATACAGCTAATACTAATAATGTTACAGTTGAAGTTACTAATACAGAAGAAACTACTTATGTTGACCCCGAACTTATCAAATCAGCAAATAATAATTATACACTCTCACAAGACAGTGAAATAACACTTCCAAATAAATATTCAATTGAAGTCCCATATATAAGCCAATATCCAGAACTTCCTACTGGTTGTGAAATAACTTCCCTTACAGAAGTCCTTAGATTTTATGGTTTTAATGTTGATAAAGAATATATGGCTACTAATTATTTACCTATGAAGGACTATCTTGAACCTGGCTGTTATATTAATTATTTTTATGGTTCTCCCTGGTCAGAACATGGAAGTGGCTGTTTTTCACCAGCTATAATTACTGCTGCCAATAATTTTTTGCATGATAACAATTCAAATTTAACCGCACAATCACTAAGTTATTCTTCTGTTAATACACTTTTTAACGAACTTACAAAAGGTCACCCAGTTATTGTATGGACTTGCTTTAATTATGACGCAGAAGTTTCTTATATAGATATTGACATTGGAAATGGGCAGACATTTTCATGGCCAACTAACGAACACTGTACAGTTCTTACAGGCTTTGACCTTACAACAAGCACCGTAACCTTAGCCGACCCCACGTATGGAATTATAGAAAGAAGTATTGAAGAATTTTCTTATTATTACAAGATGTATTTTTATCAGGCAGTTGTAATTAAATAATAGAAACACACTCTGCAAATTTCTAAAGTTAGCATACCATTTACAAAGTTTCGTACAAGCATAGGTTTTGTCTAGTTATTTGCATAAATATTATATTCTATTTTTTAACATAAATTTTGAAATAAATTAAATCAATATATTTTATAGTTTATGGCAACTACTTATTAACTCTAAGTTTTTACCATAAACTATAAATTTTAAAATTACTTTTCTACTGCCTCCAACACAATAACACTTCTTCCTCCAAGTGTTATATAATCACTTTCAAGTACTCTATCAAGAGCTATACACTGTTCACTAAATGTATCTACACATAACTTCCATGTAAGATTATCTGGAAGCTTTGGTAACTCTACTTCTATATTCTCCCAATACGCATTAATTCCAATATATACAATATCTTCTTTCTTATCATCAAGAGTTCTTCCTGCATACATAACACCAATAACTCTTGTATCATTGTCATATTCACCATTCCAAGATTTGCACGAATGAAAACTTACGTCTGGAAAACCACACCATGCTTGCTTCATACTTCTAGTAATTACTTTATGATATTTTCTAAATTTAATCATATATTTACAAAAATCAAACATATCTGAATTTTCTTTAAGCAAATTCCAATCAAGCCAAGAAATCTTATTATCTTGACAGTATCCGTTATTATTACCGAACTGCGTATTACAAAATTCATCTCCAGCTAAAAACAAAGCTGCACCCCTACTACACATAAGTGTTGCAAAAGCATTTTTACACATACGTTTTCTAAGCCTTAAGATGTCTGGATTATCCGTTTCACCCTCAACACCACAATTCCAACTGTTATTATCGTCAGAGCCATCTGTATTATTCCAGCCATTTTTTTCGTTATGCTTTACATTATAAGAATAAATGTCATACAACGTAAAACCGTCATGGCACGTTAAAAAATTAACAGATGCACCATTTCCCCTAACTTGTGGGTCATAAATATCCCTTGAACCTGCAATTCTTTGGACTGCTGCCCTTGCAAGACCACCATCACCCTTTAAAAACTTTCTTAAATCATCTCGGTATCTGCCATTCCACTCAGCCCACCTGTTCCAAGCAGGAAATGTTCCAACTTGATAAAGGCCACCTGCGTCCCAAGCTTCTGCAATCAACTTAACCTTTCCTAATATTGGGTCAAATGCAAGACTCTCCAAAAGCGGTGGTTTTTCCATAGGTGAGCCATCTTCATTTCTTCCAAGAATAGACGCAAGGTCAAATCTAAAACCATCAACTCTATATTCAATAACCCAGTATCTCAAACAATCAAGAATAAACTTCTGCACAATAGGGTGATTACAGTTAAGCACATTTCCACACCCACTAAAATTATAGTACTTCCCATCGGATGTAAGCATATAGTAAATGTTATTATCAATTCCCTTAAATGAGAAAAATGGACCTCTCTCATCACCTTCCGCTGTATGATTAAATACAACGTCAAGTATTACTTCTATGCCATGTAAATTAAGCTCTTTTATAAGGTCTTTAAGCTCTGTTCCCTCGTGATTGTACTCAATTGCTGATGTATAGCTTGTATTAGGCGCAAAAAAGCACACCGTATTATACCCCCAATAATCAAGAAGTTTCTCGCCCTCATACTCCCTACTGCCACCAAGCTCGTCAAATTCAAACACAGGCATTAACTCAACAGCATTTACACCAAGTTCAATAAGATAAGGTATCTTTTCTTTGATACCTTGAAATGTTCCCGGAAACTCTACTTTTGAAGAACTATCCTTTGTAAATCCTCTGACGTGCATTTCATATATTACAAGGTCTTCAAACTTGTGATATGGATTGTGAAATGTTGACCAATCGTAAGACGTATCAACAACCCTAGCTTTATAACAATTCTCCCCCTTTAGCTTCTCACCCCACACACTTTGCCCTGTAACAGCTTTTGCATAAGGGTCAAGGATATATTTGTCCTTATTAAAAATGATACCCTTGCTCTTATCATACGGCCCATCAATCGAATATGCGTATTCAAATTCAGTAATATCAAGTCCAAATACAATCATAGAATAAGTGTTACCTATCTTGTATTGTTGTGGAAATGGTATTTGCGCATAAGGCTCTTGCTGTTGCCTTTTAAATAAAAGCAATGTAACTGATGTTGCATAAAAAGAATGTATTGTAAAATTAACACCACCCCTAACTTGTGTCGCCCCATTCATAAGATAGTATCCTGGTCGTATATCAAAACCACTTATATGGTCTGTTGGTTGTAAAATTTCTTCCATAAAAACTTCTCCAATTCATTACATATTTTGTCTGAATTTTTGTATTTTAATATATAAAAATATAAGCTACAAAAATTCAAAATACTGCCCTTTTGTACTAGTTTAATTATATAATAAATTTTCTCAAAAAGCAAAAAATACCGCCACAATAAGTAAACTTAAATTACTTATCACAACGGTATTTTATATATTATCAAAGTATTGTACAAATGCAAACTTTGACTCATTGTTCGTATAAATCGAATAGATATTTGCAACCTGATTTTCTAATAATATTATTAAAGCTTATATCAACCCGCAATACTACGGCGTACTCCTGTCTTTTCAAGTGAAAATGCTAACAAATAAAATAGTACTATACCAACAATAGCTTCTGAAACAAGTCCCGGTATCTGTGCTACTCCTGCCACTATGCTTCCATAGATAATACTGCCTGCTACAAAATAACCAATAACCATAACAACAGAACCTGCAAGCACACCCGCTATTGATTTAACACTAACAACATTAGTACTATTACCTCTGTGCATAATAAATGATATAACAAATCCCATAATACACTTAATTATAAGTGTAGGAATTATCCACTCCGTATAACCACCTAAAAGGTCAGCCATAGCAGAACCAACTCCTGCTACTATTAAAGCCTCTGGATTGTCTAATAAAAACGCCGCTAAAAATATAAAAGCATTTCCCAAATGTGCATACCCCAATGGTATAGGCACTTTAAAAAACAAAGTAGCAATACAAACAAGCGCCATAAGTACTGCTGATATACATAATTTTTGTGTTACATTTCTCATAACCATTCCTCATTTCTATTTAAAACTAAATATAAACTCTATAATTCAACTTGCTATTATATTCAATACAAAATAGCACTCCTAACTGCTACAAACAATCCACCCCAATTATTGCTTCTTACAATAAAAAGTTGAAAGCTTACAATATAACACTACTATTTCTATATTAAACATAACAACAAGTCAAATTATAACGGTTTGCAGTATTTAGTATAGCAATGTATTAACAATATGTAAAAGTTCAATTCTACAATATTTTTTATGGTCAGATTTCTAAATTCTATCCCCACCACTCCCCACTCTTATATTTTTCATCTAAAAAAACTTCCGTCAGATAGCAGTAGTATATGAATAATAAATGCACCATTAAAAGAACAATTGTTTATATTTGTATGGCAGTAGCGAACATACTTGTTCGATAATGACATATAAATATAGGCAATTGTACTTTTACTGGTGTGTGTTTATTTATATACTACTGCTATCTTCACAACATAAAAAAATAAAAATTTATTATTGACATTTTAAATGGTTGGTTCTACAATAATTGCAGATACAACAATTGGAGGTGCAACAAAATGTTACGAAGAATATTCTCTTATATGAAACAATATAAGAAATACGCCTATCTGGCTCTGCTCTGCATTGCCGTTGAAGCCATACTTGAACTTATGGTTCCAATGATTATGGCAGACCTAATAGATATCGGCGTAGCCACAGGCGATGATATGTATATTTATAAAAAAGGCGTACAAATGGTTATATGTGCCATATTAGCCCTTATACTTGGAATTGGAAGTGCAAAGTTCTCTGCCCTTGCAGGTCAAGGACTTGGTGCAAATTTAAGAAAAGCCGAATATGAAAAATTACAATCATATTCATTTTCAAATATAGACCATTTTCGCGTATCTTCATTAGTAACTCGTCTTACAAGTGACGTTACTAATATACAAAATGCAGTTTCAACTGGTATGCGTCCTTTTGGACGAAGCCCAGTAATGTTGATATTTGCAACATCAGTAGCATTTTCAATCAACAAGACATTGGCTCTAGTATTTTTAGTAGCCTTACCAATTCTTGCAACAATGCTTATAGCTATTATTATCAACGTAAGACCACTTTATTCAAAAATGCAGACAGCAATCGACCTTGTAAATAGAACAATTCAAGAAAACCTTACAGCAGTTCGAGTTGTAAAGTCATACGTTCGAGGCGATTACGAATATAGTAAATTTCAAGAAGTAAACGACAACCTTAAAAATCAGTCACAAAAAGCATTTACCCTTGCTGTTTTAAATATGCCAGCAATGCAATTTGTCATGTATTCAACTATATTAGGACTCTTACTTCTTGGCGGTTACTTAATTAACAAAGGTGAGTTAAAGATAGGCGAGCTTACAGGTTTTTTAAGCTATGTACTTCTTATTTTAAATTCCCTTATGATGATGTCAAATGTCTTCTTAATGATGACACGTTCTTTAGCTTCTGGTGCAAGAATAATTGAAGTTATTGATGAAAAAATTGACATGACTGACGAATTAGCTCAAGATATCGCTGTTGAAAAAGGCAGTATTGACTTTGACCACGTTTGGTTTAAGTACAAAGAAAATGCAAAAGAATATGTACTTTCTGATGTTTCATTTCACATAAAAGCAGGTCAGACAGTCGGAATTATCGGTCAAACTGGTTCTGCCAAAACATCACTTGTACAGCTTATCCCTCGTCTTTATGATGCTAACAAAGGCACTGTAAAAATTGATGGTGTAGATGTTAAGAATTATCCAATGAAACATTTGCGAGATGCTATTGCCGTAGTTCTTCAAAAAAACACTCTATTTTCTGGCACAATGTTATCTAACTTAAAATGGGGCGATGAAAATGCTTCTATGGAAGAAATAAAAGAAGCTTGCCACATTGCCTGTGTTGATGAATTTATTGACCGTTTACCTGACGGGTACAACACAGAAATGGGACAAGGTGGTGTAAATGTCTCTGGTGGACAAAAGCAACGACTTTGTATAGCCAGAGCCATTTTAAAGAAGCCTAAAGTCCTTATTCTTGATGACTCAACAAGCGCTGTTGATACAGCAACAGAAGCTAAGATTAGAGAAGGACTTGCAAGGAAATTACCTAACATGACTAAGATTATTATTGCGCAACGAATTTCATCAGTACGCCATGCTGACCAGATTATCATACTTGATAGAGGTCGTGTAAATGCTATTGGCACACATGAAAGCCTTCTTGCAAACAATAAGATTTATCAAGAAATATATCAATCACAAAAGGAAGGAGCAGATTTGTAATGGCAAAATATGTAGGATATAAACGACCTAAAGATACTAAAAAAACAATTAAACATCTGCTTGTATATCTTGGACTTCACAAGTGGTCATTCGTACTTGTCGCCGTTCTTGTATTTATAAGCGCAGGCGCAAATATTGCAGGAACTTATCTTTTAAAACCTGTAATTAATAAGTTCATTATGCCAGGTGATATGACAGGTCTTGTTCACGCCGTTATAGCTATGGGTGTTATGTATTTATGCGGTGCATTAACAACATTTTTCTATAATCGTCTTATGGTTAAGACTTCACAAAAAGTAATCCATGAGATACGAAGTGACTTGTTTGCTCACGTTCAAAAGCTTCCTTTAAAATACTTTGACGCACATACTCATGGCGAGCTTATGAGCCGCTTTACAAATGATGTCGATACAATTCAAGAAGCTATGAACAACAGCTTTGCAATGATTATTCAAAGTTTTATTATGCTTTTTGGAACAGTTGTAATGATGATGGTCTTAAGCATACGTCTTTCAATGATTGTCGTTGTATTTCTTATATTAATGTTCTTTTTTATAAAATTTAATGGAAGTCACAGCAAAAAATACTTTAACAAACAACAAGCAGAACTTGGTAAAATCAATGGCTTCGTTCAAGAAATGGCAGAAGGTCAAAAAGTTGAAAAAGTATTTAACCACGAAGAAATCGACTTTAAAAAATTCTGCGAATTAAACGAAAGCTTTAGAAAAGAGTCAACAAATGCGCTTACATTTGCCGGCATGATGATACCTACTATTGTAAGTCTTTCATATCTTAACTATGCTGTATCAGCTTGCGTTGGTGGACTTCTTGCAATAAGAGGCTTAATCGACCTCGGAAGCCTTTCAGCATACCTTGTATACGTTCGTCAAAGTGCAATGCCACTTAACCAATTTACACAGCAAGTAAACTTCTTACTCTCAGCCCTTTCAGGTGCAGAAAGAATATTTGACATGATGGACGAGCCTGCTGAAATTGATGAGGGAAATGTAACTCTTTGCAATGTAGTTAAAAATCAAGATGGAAGTTTTTCAGAAAGTACTACTCCTACTGATACACTCGCATGGAAAGTTTGTGAAAACAATAACATAAACTATGTTGAGTTAAAAGGTGATGTAAGATTTAATAATGTAATATTTGGTTATATACCTGAAAAGCCTGTTTTAAATGGTATTTCACTTTATGCAAAACCGGGACACAATATTGCCTTTGTCGGTTCAACTGGTGCTGGAAAAACTACTATCGTCAACCTTATCAACCGTTTTTATGAAATTCAATCTGGTACTATAACCTATGACGGAATTGATATTAAAAAAATTAAAAAAGAGGATTTACGTCGTTCCCTTTCAATGGTTATTCAAGATACACATCTTTTTACTGGCACAATTGCTGATAACATTCGGTATGGTAAACTTGACGCAACTGACGAAGAAGTTCGCAATGCCGCTATCATTGCAAATGCTGACTCCTTTATTAGACGACTTCCCGATGGATATGATACAATGCTTTATGCTGATGGAAGTAATCTTTCACAAGGTCAACGACAACTTCTTGCAATTGCAAGAGCCGCTGTTTCAAGACCACCAGTGCTTATTCTTGATGAAGCTACAAGTTCAGTAGATACAAGAACTGAACGCCTTATTGAAAAAGGTATGGATGCCATTATGCAAAACAGAACAGTATTTGTAATCGCTCACCGCTTGTCAACTGTAAGAAACTCTAATGCTATTATGGTACTTGAAAAAGGGGAAATTATAGAAAGAGGTAGCCATGACGAATTAATATCTAAACAAGGTAGATATTATCAATTATACACAGGACAATTTGAACTTGAATAATATTACTGTCGCACTACCTAAAATTTATAAACAATATAGCATTATTACTATATCAATCAACTATACTTTGCATAAAATTTTCTTAGTGCGACAGCCCCTTACAAATCTGATACCTATTACCTGTCTAATTATATGAAAGGAATTTAATTATGAAAAATGATGATATAAGAACTCTACTATTTAAAATAGAAATTCTAAGAAGACAATTTCTACAACCACCTTTTATTAAGCTAGGACTTACTGTGGGTGAAGGTCAACCTCGTATCTTAAAAGCTCTACTTACTAAAGGCTCTATGACTCAACGTGAACTTGCTGACGAATGTCTTATTGATGTTACAACAATGTCAAGAACCCTTGACCGCCTTGAAAAAGCAGGACTTATTATAAGGACAAAAAAGCCAAACTGCCGCCGTTCTTGGCTTATTGACCTTACTGATGATGGAGTTGAAAAAGCTAAAGAAGTTTGCAAAATCTTCGACATGGCAGACTCAACATTTTGTAAAGATATACCTGTAGACGAATTAGAAACACTGTTCTCCTCCCTAAAAAAGATAGAACACAACCTCGAAACAACCGTAAATCAAAATAACAACAATGACTAAACATTATATTTATCAAAAAACTTATGTATTGAACTAACAAACTATTAACCCTATAATTAAAGTATAAATATTATTATATAACTTATGAAATAATCATAATAGTGCATCACAAATTAATTTTTAATCACAATATTTTTCACAAATAATATGTAAAATTTAACATCTTTTAATAAATTTATTAAATATTAAAAATGTGATGCACTGTATTTTTTACACAAATTCATACTTTTATTACTTAATGTAAAACATAATATATATTATCCATTAATTCATTCATATCTTTTGTTTCAAAATAACCTTCCGCAAAATTTCTAACCTTTGGACTATTTTTTAACATATTTTGAATTAATGTTTTTATATCACACTCTCTACCTCTTTTAGCAGTCATACAGGCATGACAAGTGGGGCAAACCTTAACTAGATTTTCAACGACATCAAGTACATTTTCCTCTTTATTTTGACTTTGTCCGTTAGAGAATGATATTGCATGATGTATTTCAAAAAAATATCTGTCAACTAATACACCATTAACTTTTCTTTTTACATAAAAACTCCTATCAGCTATATTATAATTATTTTTACAACATACACATTCATCTGGTTCATCATTATATACTTGAGATACAATAGTCCTATTTCTTGTAATCTTTCTATCCTGATTATTACTATCATCTATACCAAACAATTGTCTATACTGTTGTAGTACTGTTAAATCTTGATTTTTTTCTATTCTATAACCATATGCCATATTAATAAAAGTAGTATATTTACTAATAAAATTTTGTATTTTTTCATTTTTTCTTATTGCACTCAAATCAATATAATCAATATTAAAATAATATACACCTGTTTTATTTTCATCTATTGTTAATTTTGATGCTTTTATATCTGATGAATGTATACATTCCATTCTATATTTGCTATAAGTCCCTATTTCACGTAAATAATATTTCCATGATACCCTAAATTGGTCATCCTTATGTGTTGTATATTCTGTTAATCTTGTATTAAAATTAAAATATTCTGGATTCATTAATCCATGGTCCATTAATAAACTTATTTTTCTAATATCTGCTGTACTTGAGCAATGGTAATCACAAGCCAAAAAACCACTTCCATCATAACTCATAGCTACATCTAAATACCCACGTAGGAACTCTTGTCTTTGTTCATTCATTGAATAATCAAATAAAAAATCTTGTCTTCTTATTTTGTTTAACAATCTATTTGTAAAATTGTTTCCACTTTTTTCATCTGATAAATCAATATTTAAATCATTTTTTAAAATATAAACTCCTTTATATTTTTTTGAAATATACATTAAATTAGTCTTTTCAGAAGTATTTAATTGCCAATATGGATAATTTCCCGAATTTTCATTTATACAATTTGCATATTCTTTATAATAATTTTCATGAAAATCGAAAAATTTACTTGCTCGGAAACTAAAATAAGTAAATACATAATCATTTCCAATATATTCACTTCTTCTCAAAAATGCACCTAAAACGGTTGGTGCTATATCTTCGTTAAAAAATGAACTAAGATTTAAAATTTTACTTTCATCAATCATCTACACTTTATACCTTTCTATAGTTTGTTCAATTAGTTTAGCCAAATTCTTTATTTCATTAAAATTCAATCTTTCATTAATTTTCATTAAATGTTTTACATCTAATAATATCCCTACAATATTCTCATATTCTTTTTTACCATACTTCCAACTGCTTTTTGCTATACCAATAACTGACATATTATCACAAGTATAAAATTTATTAGCATAAGCATTGTATGGAATTATAAAAGCATTATATACAATTGGCTTCTTACCATCTATTTCAAATTTTTTTCCTTTTGCAATATACTCTCCATATGTTATTTGTTTATTAATAGATGATGATTTTGGTAAATCATATGGATTTGCTGTTTCTCCATATTTGTAATATTTAGCATCTAAAACATATATCTTATCTTGATAAATCATAATTGTATCAGGTTGTAACACAGAATTATCAAAATCTTTATTATTTAAAAGATACCATGTTGTTTTAGGAAAGTATTCTTCTTTTCCTGAAATGCCAAATACATTATCTATCATTTTTTCCCATATATACTCAAAATTATATGTTCCATAATTAAATTCACAATTCGTATTATTATCATCAACTCTCAATATACTCAGTAAGTTTTTAAATAATTGCCTATTTCTGTCATTAAATGTATCTTGTAATTTATTATTTACAATAGATAACATCATTTTCCTTGTAAGCCCAATTTTAGGTTTTGGTGGAACATATGAAGTAAATAACCATCCAAATTTCTCAAAACTTTCATTTACACAATATTGATGAACAATCGTAATTAACTCATTTTCATTAATGGTATTCTTTTTTACAATATAATCTAAATAGAAGATATCCCCATCCTGTATTACAGGTCTTTGAACTTTTATAGTTTTTTTCCAGTCAATCTTTCCTCTATTTGCAACATGATAATACACTTCTCGTTCTTCATATATTCCACGTTCAAAATAGTCTTTTATCACATACAAATATGCTTGAATTGGCAAATCAGTATATCTTTTAATATTATTACCATTATAAAATTCATATTCTTTACTATTCATAAACTTAGCTAATATATTCATTAATAAAATAATATCACGACGAACTTCCTTTTCATTTTCACTCAATCTAAACCCTAATGGAAAAGATATCTGGTATAAATTCTCATCTTTTTTTATTCCCACAAATTTATCACCATCATAATTACTATTAATATGACATCGTTTAAATAATCCATTATTCATTATATATCTCCAACTATATAATTTTATTCTTTATCATCCATAACTGATTTATCTAACATTTTTGCATATACACTATATTTTAATATTTTCTTCAATGGATCTTCTCTATCGATATCATTATTAAATATTTCTATAATAGAATCTAAAGATGAAATATCATCATTAAAATATACATAATGGTCCATCTTAAACACATCATCCCACAAATACTTTAATACTTTCTCTGAAAATTTATCACGAGCTAATTCTGAAATTCTTACAAAATATGCACCTAATCTTTTATCTGCAGAACTACCTATTTCTTGACTTAATTTAATTATTTCATCATTTGTTACCTTAGCAAACATTCCCCATGAAATAGAGCTTCCTTCTATATTTTTACTCGCATGCTTAACATTTTGAACATTATTCTTTACAAGATGCATCTCCCATCTTCTTTGAAAAGCTGTATCTAATGTAAAAATGTTTTGATCTGATGTATTCATTGTGGCATAAATTGATAAATTAGATGGCATAAAAATAGGGTGATTTTCATCACCAAAAATAATATTTGCCATATCATAATTTGATATTGAATATTTACCCATACCATTTTCATCCCTATCTAATAACTGAAAAACATCTCCAAATATTGCAGGTGCATTTCCTCTATTAATTTCTTCTATTACTAAATAATACATATTGTCAGGATTATCATATGCTTTTTTTATCATTTTCGTGAAGGGTCCTGGTTCAAAAATATACGTAAGTTTTCCATCGATAATTCTTGGAAGTATCTGTCCAACAAAATCTGAATATGTATAGTCTGGATGAAAAACTACTCTCTCCGATAATTCCTTAACTATTTTTGAATCTATTATATAGCTCTTTCCAGCTCCTGGAACTCCGTATAAAAGAATATTTACTCCTTTTTCTTTTATTTTATTATCCTTTTTCATGTCACAAATATCAATTTCAAAATTTCCAGCTGTTGTTGCCAACGCCGCCTGAAGCATATCACTTTGTATATATGCTATAAATTCATCTTTTGTATATTTTGTATTTCCCAATACATATACTTTTGAATTTTTATCATATGAAATATTCATTTACTTTTCTCCTTATAATGATGAAATGGCTTTGTTAATAATATTAGTTCTGCAAGCAGAATACATCCCTATATTATTCATAAAATAATTTACTGAATCAGGCTTTATTCTTATTTGATCATTCTTCTTATGATTAGTAGCTCTCCTATTATTATTAACTAATATTCCAAGACTCTTAATTATTTGAATTATTAAGTCTTGTCTTCTATATTCTCTATCAACATCTATTGATAAATAATGCAATGTAGTATCCCAAGATGCCCTTCCATCAAAACATCCTTTAACAAATTCTTTTTTTATTTCTATTGAAGAACTCTTTATTTCCTGCACCTTTTGTGTTAATATTTCAATACATTGAGCTTCTGCCACTCCTGTTTTTTCAACTAAAACTGTAAATCCTTCTTTAGGTGAAATAGTATATTCCGCAGTTTTATTTGTTTTAATTTCAGGAGCTAAATTTCCCATACATATATTAAACATCTTATAAACATCTCTAAAATGTTTATTTAACTCATCTTGTGTCACTTTTCCTGCATTATGATTTACACAACCTAAAATATACTCTTTATTATTTAATTTTTTTTCTTTATATAATGGGTAAATTAATCCCAATGTATAAGCTAAAGCCTTATTCATCTGTGTATTCTGTAGTTCTCTAATATTCATATATAACCTTTCTGATATAATCAAATCAAAGTATCTTATATATTTTCTAATCGTTTTTTAGCCATTTCAAAATATTCTTTTTCAAATTCAATACCTAAAAATCTTCTTCCATTTTTCAAAGCAGCCACTCCTGTAGACCCACTTCCCATAAATGGATCTAATATCAAATCTCCTGGATTAGTGTGTATTGTAACTATATCTTCCATCAATTGCAAACTCTTCTGTGTTGGATGACCTAGCTTTTCTCCTCCACTAACTACTGGCGTTGTAAACATTGCCCTTAAATAAGGCTTATCATCAGGTTTATTAAATATCCACTTAGCTTTTTTCTTTACAGCCCAAATAGCAAATTCCATATCTTGAACATACCTTCTATTTATATTTCTAGGCATTGGGTTAGATTTTTGCCAAACTATAATATCCTTAACTACCATATCAGCTTCTTCAGACTCTAAAGCATCAATTATATAACTTATAAATCTATATGAACAAAAAATAATCATTGAACCATTTTTATTAAGTAACTTTGAATAATTAGGCACCCATGAATATAAATCAAACTTTCCTCTATCCCAATTTCCAAAATCTACACCCACTCTAGGATTTTTCATTGTATTAAAATTATTATCTTTTGAAATATTATACGGCGGGTCTGTAATAATATGGTCAACCTTTACTCCTTCATTAATTAATTCTTTTACTTTTTTATATGCATCAGCATTATATATTTTTAGTCTTTTCATTTTTTTCATATTCCTTTTTAATATGTTCTCCTATTGCCTTAGCCAAAAGAGGGGGTACAGCATTTCCAATCTGTTTACATACAGAAGTTTTTTTTCCATAAAAAACAAAATTATCTGGAAAACTTTGTATTCTCGCAGCTTCTCTAGGAGTAATTGCTCTATTCAAATAAGGATGAGAGTTTCTTCCATTTGAAGGGGTATCAAATCTTGTATCGATTGTAGGACTTGGCTTATCCCAAATAAGCCTTGCCCAAGTAGTCATAAATTTCTGATTGCCATACAATTCCTTTGGCATAGATGTTTTATCTCCTTCTGGTGGAATAAGTTTTAATTTATCCAATGCAACTTTAGAATGATTTGTTGCCTTATGATTATACACAACTGTCATTGTCTGTCTTAACATCTTTTGATAGTCAGATTGTATTTCATTAACATACTCACTAACATCAGCTCCTTCTCCTGATTCAAGATATGATAAATCGGATATTGCATCTCTTACAGTTGTTTTTTTATTAACATATTCATTCGGCAAAGTAATGCCTTTAGGATTTAGTGCTCCAATTATTATAGTTCTTTCTCGTGTTTGAGGAACCCCAAAATCATATGAATTTAATATTCCATAATTTAATTTATATCCCAAATCTGTAAACTTATTATATATCTGCTCAATAAAGTAACCACTACCAGATGAAATCATATTTTTAACATTTTCTATTACAAATACTTCTGGTTTAACTCTACTAACAATATCAACATATTCCAAAAACAAAAAATTTCTAGGATCATTCAAACCAAGATTTTTTCCTTTTAAACTAAATCCCTGACATGGTGGACCTCCAATAATCATATTAACTTTTCTTTCTTTACAAAGTTTTATAATCATGTTTTTAATATTTTCATCACAAATGTCTCCACATATACATTTTGCATTCGGAAAATTTTTCTGAAAAGTATTTACTGCATTAACATCAAAATCAA
Source organism: uncultured Eubacterium sp. (assembly GCA_900551945.1). Lineage (GTDB taxonomy): Bacteria > Bacillota > Clostridia > Lachnospirales > Lachnospiraceae > Lachnospira. The sequence goes on from URYE01000008.1 coordinate 39,164, forward strand.
GCGCAACTTCTGTTGAAAATCCTTCAACCTGATCTAATCCACATGAAAAACCGCCTGCCCCACAAAACAAATCTAATACTCTAAATTCGCTCATTATCTTTTTCTCCTTATACTGAACTTTTTGTACTTTTAAACGAACATATAATTTTAATATTTTAAATTTTAACTATTATTCAATTTTGCGTGCTGATATATAATATTGTTTGAAGATAGTTCTGTATAGTATTCTTATTAGCATCTATATATTAGCAATATCTTCTATATTTACTTAATTCTCACTTTGTTAAAAACAATACGTTTGAAATTATATCATATTTATTTACTTGCTTCTACTATATTTTAAATCACAATTAAACACATAAAAATTTATTATATTGATTTTACCCTGACTTTTTAATATAATTCTTTGTGCATTAACATAAAACATTAATTATATGAAAGGTCATTGAGGTAATATAGTGTGAATAAATCAATTAAAAATTTAATATATAATATACCATTTGCAATTACATTTATTATAATATTATTTTTAATACTTAATCCAGTAAATACATTTGCTGAGAATAATAATGCCAATACAACCAATGACAAAACTATAAAAGTTGGCTATGTTAATGTTCCAACATACGAATAAGGTAAAGATGGAGAATACAAAACAGGTGCAGGCTACGAATATCTTCAAAAAATTTCATATTTTACGAGTTGGAAATACGAATATGTTTATGGCTCATTTAAAGAATTATATCAAATGCTAATCAATAGTGAAATTGACTTATTCGGTAATATTTCATATACAGAAGAAAGAACTAGCCTCTTTAACTATTCAAAATATCCACAAGGAAAAGAAACTTATTATTTATATACCACAACTAACCGAAGTGACCTTCTTTATAGCAATATAAAAGAATTTTCCAACTTAAAAATAGGAGTAACAAAAGACAGTAACCAAAAGACAGTCCTTATTCAATGGCTTGAAAATAACCTTCCCTACTCTGACCTAGATGATAACGGTAACTTTATAGGTGTTTTAAATGCTTTAACAGAAACAATGCAGGATAATTTTAATATAAATATCAAAGTATATTGTTATAACAATCATACAGAGTTATATAGTGCATTTCTCAATGGAGAGATTGATGCTATAGGTCCATCATACAGTGACTACTGGCTTGCTGAACAATATGACCTTATTCAAACTAATTCTATTATCACAAGTACTCCAGTACTATTTTTTAACAGTAACTCAAATGAAAATGTTACAGGAACAATTGCAACTTCTAATGAAAGTTTTATAAGTAGTGAAGTTATTAAAATTCTATTTCCAAATTCTGAAATATTATTTTGTGATACAACAAAAGATTGCTTTAATTCTGTAATAAATGGACAAGCTAACAGCACTATTGTTACTGCTTCTCAAATAAACCTTATGAAGCAATTTGATATAAATTCACAACTTCAAATAGCAGAGGTTTCAAAACAAATAGACATTTGCATATGTACTACAAAATCAGAACCAGAGCTTGCAAATATCATTAATAAAGGAATTACTGCTGCCGGTACATTTTTATCAGGAGCAGTACTATCACAAAACTCTTATATTGAACATGAATACACTTTCAAAGATTTTTTTGAAACACACATAATGTATATTATTTTAATAATAGCAATTGTAATTACTATTCTGCTTTTTATACTAATATACATGTACAATACATCAAAACGTCTTCAAGCTGCCAATATTGAAATAACACGAAAACAGGCTGAACTTGAAAATGCTTTGCAAACTGCAGAGTATGCTAATAATGCAAAAACAACATTTCTTGCAAATATGAGCCATGATATCAGAACTCCTATAAATGGAATTATGGGTATGCTCAATATAATTGAAAAAAGCGAAAATAATAAACAAAAAACGGATGAATGTCTTGATAAAATAAAGACCTCATCAGAACATCTCCTACAATTGATTAATGATGTCCTTGACTTAAGTCGTCTTGAATCAGGTCAAGTAATACTTGAACACGTTCCTTTTAACTTAAGACAAGTTGGTGAAGAAGCACTATCCGTTGTTGAAAGTCAAGCCATAGAAAATAATATACAAACTATTTCTGAACACATAGATGGAACTAATATATGGCTGATTGGAAGCCCACTCCATTTTAAACAAATTTTAATTAATCTTTATACAAATAGTATCAAATATAACAAACCAAATGGTACTCTATATACTAATATAGAAGAATATAGCCGTACCAATGATACTCTTACATTAAAAATAACTGTAAAAGATACAGGCATAGGAATGACAAAAGAATTTGTTGACAACGAGCTATTTACTCCATTTATTCAAGGTGAAAATGGACCTAGAACAAAGTTCAAGGGTACAGGACTTGGACTGTCAATTGTTAAAGAAATTGTAGAAGAAATGAATGGATACATAAATATCGAAAGTGAAGTAGACAAAGGAAGTACATTTACTGTTATCCTTCCTTTCCAAATTGACCATAGTAATCATATAATTGAAAATAAACAAACCGAAAAAGCTATTGATATTTTAGGTACTAAAATTCTTCTAGTTGAAGACAATGAGCTTAATATAGAAATAGCAGAATTTATACTTCAAGATGCTGGTGCAGTTATCACAAAGGCTTCTAATGGTCAAATAGCAGTCGACACATTTACAAATTCTCCTGTAGGTACATTTGATATAATTCTTATGGATATTATGATGCCTGTTATGAATGGTATTGACGCAACAAAAAACATACGACAACTTAACAGACCAGACGCAACTACTATTCCTATTTTCGCCATGACAGCTAATGCTTTTAGTGAAGATATTAAAAAATCTATAGAAGCAGGAATGAATGAACACCTTTCAAAACCACTTGACCCTAATAAAATGATAGAACTTATCGCAAAGTATACAAAGAACAAATTATAAGTAATATACTTTAATAGTTTTTCAAGTTATCTCAACAACTGTCAATTCTTATGCAGCTACAAACTTTGGCTTATTATTTATGTAAATAAAAATAAAGTGCTACCACAACAAAAATCTAATCGTTGTAGTAGCACTTATTTTTTAAATCTTATATTTACAATGACTGTTGCTATTTATTTTCTTCTTAAAATAAAATCAAATTTCCCCTGACTATCAAGCAGTTCTACAACCACATTAACGATTGTCTTTTGTATTTCCACAATGAAGCATAGACATTCTCTATATTCTAAACGAACATTCTGCTTTGAATATTTTATCTATGGAAAACTACTCCATAAAACCTAATTTTTTTTACATTATTTTATTTATAATATCAAATATTTTCATTATAAAAAACACAGCAAGTTTTATGTTTTCAACTTATTTATAATTTGTATTCGTTTTTATAAAAATACTAATAACTTAACTTTTATTACCTTATACAATATCAATATGGGACTTTTTTGATAGCATTATAAAGTTTGTTATTAATCTTTCTTAATAGAATACAGATAAACCATTTTAACTATACATTTAATTTTCTAGCAACACTTTTAGCAACCCTTCACAACCTTTTCTCACATCTCTATAAGTAGCCTCAAAATCTCCTGTATACCAGGGGTCAGCTACGTCCATGCCTGAGCCTGCAAAGGTCATAAGCTTATATATCTTCTCATCAGGGTCGCCCCCTGTCATACGCTGCATATTGCGTATATTTTCTGTATCCATTCCAATTAAATAATCATATTCTTCATAATCATTTAAAGTCATCTGCACCGCAGAATGTGGTACTACTGGAATACCTTCTTGTTTTAACTTAGCTACAGTCCCACGATGTGGAGGATTGCCAATCTCCTCTCGACTTGTAGCCGCTGAATTGATGTAGAACTTATCTTCTACATTAGCTTTCTTAACTAAAAATGTCATAACACTTTCTGCCATAGTACTACGGCAGATATTGCCGTGGCAGATGAATAATATCTTAATCATAATTTTCTCCTATCTTAAAATGCCCTGTAATGCTGAGTTTTGTGTTGTTTTATGGGCTTTTCCGGACATCGTATTTTCCTTATTAATAACTACACTTTTTACAAAACACTTCAAAATGGTGCAATTCAATGCAGTGTGTAGTAGTCAAATCGTAGTCAGTTAAGGGGGTTCAGACTACTGACGGGGTGTGCATTATTTAACGAAAGTGGGCTTATATAATCAACATACCTTTTTATTATTGTCTATAAAAACTAAAATTTGTATTATTCAAGCCACTGAATAAACGGCGTTTTATCTGTACTGTTATACCCCGCATTATCATAAAAGTTCAATGTTTCTTTTTTCTTTGAACCTGTAAGCAGCATAATTTTATAACAATTTGTGTTCTCAATTGCTTTTTTATTCTTTATTCCAGTGAGAGGGTCACTTTCTGCTTGTTGTATAAGTTTATTTTTTATCGCTTTTTCTTTTAACTTTTCTTTTTCAATATAATCAAGCAGGCTATTAATACTTTCAGCTATTTTACCAAACTCATTTTTTTCATTGACTTCAAATCTAACAAAATAATCACCAGTCTGCTTAATATAATCAAATATTTGTACTGCTTTTGAAATAGGAAATGTTATTTTCTGTACAAAAAAACTCTGCATTACTATAGCTCCTACTACATTAATGTAACTTTTTATTAACTATTTGTCTTAATGACATATCACCAATACCAACAAAATCTATAGCTGCATTACAAAAGAAAAAATCACCTGATAAACAATAATCATCAACTTTATCGTGACTACAATCAATAACTAGTTCAAATATTTCATCAGAAATAACTGTATCAAACTTTTGTTCTAGTTGATATTTAACTGATGATTGTAATATTTCTTCGCCTATATTTCTTGTTAAATATTCTAATTTATCTCCATAAGTCCAATACTTAAATCCCATACCACTTTCGTATGTAGCTTCTTTATCACCCGTATATTCATTTTCTAAAAATGAAGAAACTGTTTGATTTAAACTGATATATCCATCTTGTATTATTATACCTGAGTAGTCATAAGGACAATCATCAAGCTCCCATTCATAATGAATTGGTATCGGTGTCAAATATTCTTTTATTTCTCTAATAATACTTGCTCTTATAAATTCCTTTGATAATTCAAATTGTTTATTAACATTTTGTGCCATTTGCATATAATTAGCTTCTATATAATCTATATATTTCTCTGCTTCTATCTCATTTATATCCATAATCCACACCAGCCTTTTTTATTTTTTATAAATATAATTCATTTCCTTATATTTTACAACTGATATCTCATAATCACATTATTTTTTGATATAAATTCTATAAACAGATTTATATACTATGTTTTATAGTATTAACAATTCCTATATCTGCTTGTAACCATTTTACTGTATCTAATGTATCCTTTGTAAGCCACTTTGATGCTTCATGTTCTTTAAGTACTAAATCTCCTTTTACAACACTACACCAGAAACATTGCATTGACAGATGAAAATTAGGATAATCATATTCTATCGTATCAATCAATTCTCCAACTTCAATTTCTGTATCTAATTCTTCCATAATTTCTCGTTTCAATGCTTGTTTAGGTGTTTCCCCTTGTTCAATCTTACCACCTGGGAATTCCCAACCACCTTTAAATTCGCCATAACCTCTTTGTGTTGCAAATATTTTTGTTTCTTCCATCTTATCTTCTAACTTTATTACAGCAGCTACTACTTTTATCGTTTTCATTAACTTTTCCTCATTATTTATTTTTTAAATATCTTAAAATGTCTTCTCGAACAGGATTTATCATTTTCATCTCAAGCTTTGCAATATCTCTCAATTTCCCATTATTATCTTTCTTTTGTGCTGGTTTTATATTTAAAATATTAAACTCTCCCATATAATAAAAGCTAGTTTCAATGTCCGATTTTTTCACAAATAAATGCTTTCTTTTTGCACTAACAACATCTTCAATATATTTACTATCAACACCTTTTCCAAGCTGAGAATCCCACATAAATATCATATTATCTTCAAATTCATCTGCATAATTAGGCTTGCCATCTGCATATAATTTTTCATCACTATAATTTAGCTCTTTATTATATGTAACAAATATAAATACATCATTACCTATTTTTTTCATTCCATACATAATAGATGATAAATCTTTTTCGCAATTCATAATAAAGCTTACATCTCTTCTTGAATATTTTTCATATAATACAAATGTATTTTTAGCTTGATTACATTCTAAATACTTATCTTTATACCTTAATAGACCTACATTAATAATGTCTTTTATTTGCTTATGAAATTCTAAATGCTTTAATCTATTAGCGAAATCAATCATTCTCTTAATAGTTTTATTTTCATCATACAAAACTATATCTATATTTTTAAACTTTGCATACTCATTTTCATTCATTACAAAATGTCCCTGCAAAACTTTTATTGCATTTTCAATACAACCATCATCAATATAATAACCATATTTTTCACTAATATTATTTCTTAATTTTTCTTTATTAAGATTATCACTATTAAGCAATTGTTTAAGAATTTCTAATTCATACGGTCTTATACCACTTAATACTGTTTTTGACAAGTATTCTAACACAAGCTTTTCACCATCTGTTATTTTTCCTATATACAAATCTTTTTCTATATCTTCAAGAAAATTCTGATAACTTTTATATTCTTTTATTATAATAAGAGGGTCTATTTCTCCATTTTCATAAAAATCTATTAAATATGGTACTCTTCCAATTCTATTTTTTAATGTACTATAACTTTCTCTTATTATAGACTTCATCCCTTTTATCTTATCTATTGATGAAAATATTTTTTGTTTTGATATTTCGTCAAAATGGATAGTAGACGCTCCAGGGATTGTATTATTCCCGCTAATAACATATTTTTTAATCGTATCAGCATTATATGTTTTATCTCCTGACAAAGCTATTGGTATCATAAAATTATTCTTATAATTTCCTATAAAATCAAGAATTACTGTATATTCTTTACCTTCTACTTTACGCAAACCTCTACCTAATTGTTGCGTAAATACAATCGGTGATTGTGTTGGTCTAAGCATTATAATCTGATTAACTTCTACAATATCAACACCTTCATTTAATATTTCAACAGAAAAAATATAATCAAGGGGTTTTAATTCATCAGTTATATCTTCTTCATTCATTGCAAGACGTTCAAATGCTTTTGTTCTTTCTTCTTCCGATGAATTGCCATTTAATGCAATAGTTCTATATCCTAAAGCATTAAACTTTTTTGATAATTTTTCTGTTTCATCAATTCTACTACAAAATACAAGCCCTTTTACTCTTTCTCCGCTATATCCATAATAATTTGCCTGTTTTATAATGTGACTTACTCTCTCGTCAGATACTAATTGATTAAAATCTGTAATATCCATTTTCTTACTAGAAATTTTTTTATCATCTAACATAGATATATCTGTTATTCCAAAATAATGAAATGGACATAATAAATCTTCTTTCATTGCCTGCTGCAACCTAATTTCATATGCAATATTGTGATTAAATATTTCATAAATATTTTTACCAGCAATATTATCATCTCTTTTATCAGGCGTTGCAGTCATTCCTAACCATAATTTAGGTTTAAAATAACTCATTATTTTTTGATATGTATCTGCACTTGAATGATGTGCTTCATCTAAAATAATGCAATCAAAATTATCTGGTGCATATTTTTTTAGATAATCTTCTTTATTAAGTGTTTGTACAGTTGCAAATATATAATCTTTATCATATTCTTTATAACCAGAACCAACCAATCCCATAGAAATATTATCAGAGAAAACATTTTTATACGACTTTAATGACTGTCTTGCTAATTGACTTCTATGTACAAGAAATAATACTTTTTTAAAACCTAGCTCTCTCATTGCAAATGCTGAAGCATATGTTTTTCCTGTACCTGTTGCTGATATTAAGATGGCTCTATTCTCACCTGCTTGTATTAATTTTCTAATATTAGCTATGAATTTCACCTGCATAGAATTGGGTTTTAATTTATATTTTTCAATAGATGTTATACTATCTTTTTTTGCAATCTCTCTTTGATGTTTTATTAACTTATATTTTTCTTTATATGTCTCATAAAATTCATTATAATTCAAAGAATATTTTGAATTCCACAATTCATTAAATTCTAAAAGAATATCTTTTGCTAACTCACCTTGTTCTGTTGACAATATTTTTGTATTCCATTCTCTATTAATTGTAAGTGCCGAACTTGTTATATTAGAACTGCCAACAATTATCCTATAGATTTCATCTTTTTTAAATATATATCCCTTTGTATGAAATCCCTCTTTTGCCGTTTCTACATCATACATTTTTATTGTTATATTTGACAACTCATTTAATTTTGATAGAGCTCTTGGCTCACTAAAATTCAAATAGTTTGTTGTTAATATTTCACCAGGTATATTTTTTTCTTCTAATTCTTTTAATATTTGAAGTAATGGTGTTATACCACCCATAGTTATAAATGCTACGCTTATTTGAAATTTATCACAAACTCTTAATTCATCTTCAATATAAGATATAACTTTTTTACCTTCTTTGTAATTATTTGATACAAATTGTGGTCTATATAAAATATTAGAAGCTATATTGCCGTCAATATAAGCACTTTTACAACCTTCTATCAATTCATTCGCTTTATTTTTATCCATGTTTATTTCCTTTATTTTTAATCACTATCTTTCAAATCTTATACATCACATTATCTTTAAGTCTTCATTTTCTAGCATAAGCAATACTAGAGTAATCTTTGTGACGACTCCTGATGTTATATACATAGGTAATGCTTCATTATGACCTTCTGGTATATATGTTACATTCGATGTCATATCATCTGAAATGCTTATATGTCATTTAATTATTCTTTTTTCAATAAAATCTATAATTTCATTTTATATAATGCCCCTAAATCGTATCAAAATAAGTTGTAACTATATCATCTAATGTATGCGCAATTTGTATGAAATCCGTATTTAAATCTAATGTTTTAACACTAATTTTATTCCCGCTCATACTATAATCATTATCTGGTAAAATTTTCTCGTCTGTTTTGGCATAAAGTAACATTCCTGCAACATCATGTTCTTTGTCATTAAAATTGTAATCCATATTTTTTACATATGTAAATATCTGATACAAATTTCCAGAATGGATTTTGGGATTATCAAATTTGACCTGTGTAGCATGAGAATAATATTTCGCATCTATAATAAGTATCTTGTTATTTTTTTCAAGCATAATGTCACTTTGCATCACCGGTAACATCGTATTAATTCCATCATCTAGAGCCCATGGAATTTGTGACGCACTGACTTTCAATTCTTTATGTTCTTTTCTAAAATACTCTAAAATAAATTTCTCGTAAAGACGACTCATCCTTTGCTCATCTATATATTTTTGTAGTTTCATATTTCCTGCAATATCTGTTTGCAACACCCCTTTTAATACCAAATAACATACATTCACCATCATTTCATAAGTTTTGTTATTTTTATTAAAACGTTGATGCCAATTTATCTGAGATGGTTTTATCTCTGTTATTCCATCAAAGTATAAAAGTAATCGCCTTATCTCTTTCTTGTTTTGTATACTTATATCGCTATGTAACAATACAAGCATTGTTATTTTCAATATTCTATTCAAATTTGAATCTACCGAAAATTCATCATATTCACAAATAACCTTATGGTTCATCAAAGTATTTTGCTTTAATGATTCGGATAATAATATCTTCCCTTTAGGTCCACTCAACACATCATTAGTTTCTCTATATTCTCTTCCCAACCCTCTCTTTATTTGTACTGATACGGCTTTACATAAAATTGAGGCTAACAAATCCGCAGTATTTTTAAACTCTTCATTAACACATTTTTCATAGCCCTGAGCACGTAAAACCTGATACGCATAAGAAAGCATATAATAAATATTTTGAATTTTTATCATTGAACTGAACCGTAAAGTGCCCTTTCCCAGTCACGAATTTTTTCTGGCTCATCAAACCAATATTCATTTATTAATGGAACCAATTCATACCTAACGACTGAATTTAACCAACTATCATCAATCTCGTTTTCCGTACAGAAATAACTATGTCCTATCATAAAGCCTTTTCCTAAAGTTTCGTCATCTTCTATCGCCTTATTTAAACGTTCAACTGTAGAAATAAGATTATTAAATTTAAGATTATTTTTACTATCTTTATATTTTATAAATCCTTCAGTATTAAACGCCGGAACAAACTCATAAAATGCAAATCGACGTCTTAAGGCATAATCCAACATTGCTAAACTTCTATCCGCAGTGTTCATCAAGCCTATCAAATATACATTCTTTGGCACCGAAAATTGCTCATCTGAATATATGAGCTGAATTTTCATCCCCCTCTTGTCGTTTTCTATCAGCATAAACAGCTCTCCAAAAATTTTACTTAAATTTCCTCGATTAATCTCATCAATAATAAAGAAATAATCATTGTCACTATCTATCTCAGCTCTTTTGCAAAAATTGTAAAATGCTCCCTTCTTTAATTCAAACCCATTCTTCGTAGGTCTATATCCCATAATAAAATCTTCGTAAGAATAACTTTGATGAAACTGAACCATCATTACTCTACTGGTATCTTTTACCCCCATCATAGAATAGGCTAAACGTTTTGCTGCAAACGTTTTTCCTACTCCTGGTGCTCCTTCTAAAATAATATTTTTCTTATTTTTTATAAGGCTAATAAGCGTATTATACGCTTCCTTATTCATATACACTTCATTCAAGAACATTTTCGGAGTATATTCTAGATATTCAATTTCTAATTCCTCAATATCCTCTGGCATCTCTTCATCAAATAATCTAAGTAAATTTTCCACATAATCAGAATAAGCAGTGATATCTGTCAAAGTTTTCATAGCAGCTTGACCTGGATGCCCCCACTCACCCTTATTGGTCCATCTTACTTTTCTTACGTTGTTATATCCATCTGAAGCGCTATCATCATAATAATAATCCGATATAACCTCCCCTTTGCCAACAATTTTATGCATGCCTTTCTTTACAATTATTACATCCCCAACTTTCATTTCTCTTGAAAATTGCCACATAGCATGAGCAGTATTTTTATATGACAATAATGGATCAAAGCATTCTTTCAGTTGTTGCTTCATTTCATCCTTGGTTGCAAATCCCAATAGATTTCCTATTTTCCCCCAGCCAATGGCCATTATTTCTTTGTTATAAAATTCCTCCCATTTACAAGCTCTATCCCCTGGCGAATATATCCAATAATGTCTTGTTGAAATATCACTGTTAGCATCAGCTGGAACCGAAACAACTTTTGCTTTCTCCTCGCTATTAGATGTCGAGTATTTTAACAAACTACTTAAATTATCCATTGTATTATGTATAGTTTCTTGATTCATCACGCATTACCTCCACTATTCTTATATAGATTTTCCAAATAATAATCTGATAATACTTTCTCTTTTATATCATTATGGCGATCTGAAGACGTCATAAACCAACTGGGCCTCTGCACCACATACAAAAGTCCTGCAAACTCAAAATGTTGTGGCGTATATTGATGTCCCTTTGGTTTTTCTACAACGTTTTTCATAGTAAACGCATAATCCCCATCTCTATATTTTTTAATATTTGTCTCTAAATTTTTTTCCTCCACAGGATCATCATCATGCCTTACAAATGTGTTTAGCATGTACCATTCCCATTTATCTAATTTTGAATATTTTTGTAATGCTTTTAAAGTAGCCCTCAACGGACACAGATGGGAACCATCTGAATTTGTAAAATAATAATTCATCACAGCATCACAGTACGCTTCTTCATATAATGTCTTTATTTGAAGTTCTACTCTTTTCTTTGTAGCGTTATCAATTGATGGATCATTCACAACCTGATTCTCTAATGTTGCAGCATTATAAATTAATAATCCCCTCTCAGTTAATAACTCATCAGCTTTCAATTCTCCTCGACTAGAAAAACACACCCTATTTATTAATCCAAGATTTTCGCTGACTTTTTTTACTGTTCTTACTACACCTGCAGATGACATGCCAATTTTAGTTGCCAACTCTTCTTGAAGGACATTCCCCCATTTACGTTCTCTGACAAAATCCGGCAACATTAAATAATAGATAATCATTCTAAATTGTCTATGAAATTCTGGTCCAATATTTCGACCAGTATAGTCCCAGCCTTTTAGCTCCATAAATACCTCACTACTTCTTTCTTAAAACTAAAATCTCGTCATATTTGATTATTCCTCCCCTATTGCCTCGTGGCAAATGCAAATATCGATCTCTAATCAAATATTTGAAACCAATTTGATATGTATATCCATTTTTTTCTGCTATTTCTTGAAGGATTTTTGCAGTTGGAATAACTTGTCCTCTAATATTACTATCTCCAACAACAATTGTATAATATCCCCCTGGTTTAAGAGCCTCCTTCACTGCCATTAAATTTTTAGACATATCTTCAAAATATGTATTAACCATTTTTGCTCTCTTGGCATCTACCGCATATATTTCAGATACTATAGGATGTAAAATTTCTGATTGATTTGCATATATAAATTCGTTATAAAAGGATCCTACGCTTTCTGTTCCAATATATGATTTTCTATTATTTCTCAACTCAGAATCGGTTGCTAACCCCAACCACATATCCTCAAACTTTAGGCTACGAACATAATCATATGCATTGATATATGGTGGTGATGTAATAGCCGCATCTATATTACTTTTGACATTAATAATACGTGCATCATTACTTTCCAGAACTTTACTTGTATTATTAAATTTGCTAACCACTTCTGAATATTCTATAATTGCCTTTCTATACATCTCTTCATATTTAAAAAATATTTCCATTGGTATTTCCGGAATCTTCGGATATCTAGTAGATATATAAGGCTTGGGCGAAACCTCGTCTGCATTAGAACATTTCCTAATTATGCCAGCCAATACAACATACAAATAATTTTTCACCCTACCATTATTTTCACAGCTTTTGTCTATAAACCACTTTATAAAAGAAAGCTGTACAATTGACGTTTCGCAAAACCATTTCTCTATATTTTGTATTTGGGGTACCCAATGCCGCTTTAAATCTGAACTTTTCGCAGTTTTTAATCCATTTACAACTCTATCGATTAACTTAAAATCCTCAATCTTATACTCTTCTGTTTTCACGCTAATTAACAAACGTGCAAACGGATCTATATCAACTGATAATGCATTACGACCTAGTAACATTGCTTCTATTGCCGTAGTCCCAGAGCCACAAAATGGATCCAAAATAGTATCTCCAATATCAGAAAAATTTTTTATTGCATATCTCGGTACAGCCGAAATGTATCTAGTAGGATATTTGTTAAATAATCTATTTGTTGATGATACAACCTTGGATTTATCTGGTATAATTTCATACACCTGCCCCTGAACTGCATCTGCCGGAAAGTCTTGTAGTTTTATAGTATTCATGTTGTACCTCACTTCTTTAGTTTTACAATACTTTCCCTTAAGTATTGCCTTATATGCTCTGTTTTTTTATACTGTTGAGAACTGGTAATTATAAGTCTCTTAACTTCTATTTCTTCAACTTGAAATCCCAAGCTTTCCCCGATTTTTGCAAGAAAAATATCTGTTGGAATAATTATTCCAGCATAAGCCGAATTACTTACAACTATCGAACAATGTCCCCCTTTTTTCAAAGCTATATAAATCTGTTTTAATATTTCTTCCATGTCCGCAAAATACCCATTTAACATATCTGGAATTCTATTAGTCCATAACTTTTGCTGTCTCAACAATGGTAAAATTTCATCATTTAGCTCTGACAAATAAAAATTTTCATAGCGGTTTGGCCACGTTGCATGGCAATGTGATCGAATAGATTTCATTCTAATACTCTTTTGGCCTTCTGTTGAATGAATAAAATCACCAAACCATAATTCTACAATGTAAATCTTTGTATAATCAAAACAGTTTGCATAAGGTGGTGAAAAAAGTACTAAATCCAAAGATTCTCTTTTTACTTTCTCCAAAATTGTCGTCGCACTATCTATATTCAAATCCGGTATAGGCCCATTATCTTGCGAATCGTAATCCTCTTTTATAGATTTAATCTTTTCAATTATTTTTTCTAAGGCATATGCCATAGCGCCTTTTTCACCATATGTCGGAGGATTTTTCTTTTTCTTTAATCCATTTCCTGCCTTCCTATATAATGAACACTGTTCTATGGTACATAGCCATGAAAATTTTAATAATTCACCTGCTTTTGATTCTTGATTGTTAAGTATATAATTTCTAATATTTAACTGGCACTGCAGCATATCTTCATCAAAAACCCGACACATATATTCATTATCTATAGAATGACAATTTTTATATACTTTTACCTTCCTTAATTCATCTACAAGCTTATCAAGTTCCTCCATATCCTTCTCTGTATAAACATTAGTTTTTACTTTTGTAATAAATGACGCAAATGGATTAACCTCAAAACCAATTGAATTAATACCATGCTTTTGTGCAACTGTTAATGTTGTCCCTGCGCCACAAAACGGATCACAAACAATACAGTTTTTATCTATATCATATTCTTCAAAAATTTTTTCAACTAAGATTGGTGAAAAACCTTCTTTATAATTAAACCATCTATGTCGTGCAAAATCAGAACTAAAAACAAAATTAGAATCAACATTTGTATATGTCGCGCTTTCAAATCCTCCATTCACCACATTATAATTTTCGTCAAGTTTTTTATAAAAAACCGGCAAATCATTATAATTCATTGGAATTTCCTCCACAATTCTTTTTTCTCGGAGCCTGTGGCTTTATTGCCGCTTCAGAAATCAACCACATATTTCCTTTATATTCTGCAGTAGTCATATAATCCTCCAACTTGAAAATATCCAATTATATTATATTCTCTCATCGGAATACTTTCAACCAAAATACGAGGCGTTTCATATAATCTAGACACATTGACAAAACTTTTTGCCCTAAAAAATCCCAATTTTTTTCATATTAAAATATATTTATTTTCCACTAAGCCTCATAAATACGGTATTTTTTGTTATTTATTTCTATAACCTCAACAACTTGATTTAATATTTCAACAGAAAAAATATAATCAAGTTATTTTAATTCTAAACTTTACAAGCTAATATCAAAAACTTATTATATAAATATACTATTCTTTTATTTTTAAGTAATATTATGGAGGTTTTTATGGAAAATTTTAATTACTACGCCCCAACCAAAGTTATATTTGGCAAGGACACTGAAAAACAGACAGGACAGCTTATCAAAGAATTAGGTTGTAAAAAAGTATTAATTCACTATGGAAGTGGTAGTGTAAAAAGAAGTGGTCTTCTTGACCGCATTAAAGCTTCTCTTAATGAAGCTGAAATAAGTTATACAGAACTTGGAGGAGTTGTACCTAACCCTCGTCTTAGCTTAGTCTATGAAGGCATTGAACTTTGTAAAAAAGAAAATGTTGACTTTATTCTTGCCGTAGGTGGTGGTAGTGTTATTGACTCATCTAAAGCAATCGGATATGGAGTTTTTAACGGAGGTGATGTATGGGATTTTTATAATTTCAAAAGACAAGCAAACGGATGTCTTCCTATTGGTACCGTTCTTACAATAGCTGCCGCTGGAAGTGAAATGAGTTCTTCTTCTGTTATAACAAATGAAGACGGGCTTATAAAACGTGGCTACAGTAGTGATTACAGTCGTGCTAAATTTGCAATAATGAATCCAGAACTTACAATGACTCTTCCTGCATATCAGACAGCTTGCGGTTGTACAGACATTCTCATGCACACTATGGAACGTTATTTTAACCAAAGTGAAAATATGGAACTTACTGATGGAATAAGTGAAGCCCTTATGCGTACTGTTATAAAAAATGCTATTATTTTGAAAAATGAACCTAACAATTATAATGCCAGAGCTGAAGTGATGTGGGCAGGTAGCCTTTCACACAACGGTCTTACAGGTTGTGGAACTGATGGTGGTGACTGGGCTACTCACAAACTTGAACATGAACTCGGTGGACTTTTTGATGTAGCTCATGGTGCTGGACTTGCTGCTATATGGAGTAGTTGGGCAAGATATGTACTCGATGCTAGACCAACCCGTTTTGCTCAATTTGCAGTAAATGTTCTCAATGTCACACCACAAGATGATGTAACTCAAACAGCATTAAAAGGTATTTCTGCTATGGAAGATTTCTACCATTCAATTGGTATGCCTACTAACATTACAGAACTAGGCATACACCCAACCAAAGAACAAATTCAAACAATGGCAGAAAAATGTGATATATCAGCTAAACATAAATTAGGAAAAGTTAAACAACTTTCAGTTGATGATATGGTCAATATATACACTAATGCACTTAATTAAAATCAAATATCAGTACAATATATTTATTTGAACAATTCTATTATGTAGAAAATAAGACAGGATTTATATATTGGTAATAACATACAAAAACTTAGAAAACAATGACACCTTACACAAGAGTCCGTTGTTAATAATTTACAATTATAAGGTATTGAAATATCAAGAAGTAGTTATTCACAAATCAAATGTAGAACATTCAATATTCGCAATCTAACACTCGTTGTACTAGCCGAACTATTTAATGTTGAATACAATGCCTTCTTTGAAAATTTATAAAAATATATTAAAAATAGACCAGAAGTTATATTAAACTTATAACCTCTGGTCTATTACTAATTACTCATCACTTTAATATATAATCAAGCATTAATACTTTTAATTAACATATCACTATTCGTAAATATGTTTCTTTTTAGTATTCTTAGCTTTTCCTTGTTTTTTCTTTAATGGATGTTTTGGATTTTTATCTGACATAACAATTACCTCTTTTCTAATCTATAATACTTATCCTTCAATAGATATATACTTGTTACCTTCTACTGCCTTTTTAGCTTCTTTCTTAGGAACAAACAGCTTCAAAATACCATGCTTAAATTCAGCTTTAATATCCGACTGTTCTACTTCTTCGCCTACATAAAAGCTTCTCTGACAAGCACCTGAATAACGTTCTTTTCTGATGTAATGTCCTGTTTCTTTTTCCTTTTCTTCCTCATCCAGTCCTTTAGCAGCACTGATTGTCAAATAACCATTTTCAAGAGAAGCCGTAACTTCGTCTTTACTGAAACCTGGAAGGTCAACTACTAATTCATAGCCATTGTCCTTTTCCTTAATATCAGTCTTCATTATTCTACCAGCTTTTCTGCCATACAACTTCTTTTCAACATTCTTTGCATCTTTGTCCATATAGAATGGAAAATCATCAAATAAATCATCAAACAAATTTTCTCCAAAAATACTAGGCATTAACATAAGTCATCTCTCCTTTTCTCTATGAAGCTTTTACACTTCAAAAACAATTGTCAACCTGTTTCTTGGAACTGGGACGTTTAAGAACTTTTTGGATATTTTTCATATCCTCTTTTTGTTCCCTTCCTTTGTTCTTGACTATGTTATAGTCCTTTTCATTAGCACTGTCAAGTGTTGAGTGCTAATTTTTTGTGAAGATTTTGTGAACATATTTGAGTTTTTATGTTTAGGCTACTTTTTACTCTATTTTAAACATATTCATTATATCTTCTATATTCTTATTAGTCATATTGGCTATTTGTTCAATTGTTATACCGTTGTTGTACATAGTTTTTATCAAAGATGCTTCACCTATAGTTATTCCACGTTCTTCACCTATGCTTTCACCTATGGCTATTCCTTTTTCTTTTACGCCCTGACTTAAATTACACATAATATCCACATTCTCCCTAAACTTTTCTTCTATAGGAATATCATATTCATTCCCTATTATATTTAACTTCTCCTTTGCTGTAAGTTCATTTGATAGTAATGTTCCTAATAAACGATGTAATTCATAATTCTTGTCATGTTCTGGTAACTTCTCTGACAAACCTATCATTACAATATTAAGAAGTCATATATCACCTTTCCATTTATAAGAACCTAATATATTTTCGTTCACTAAATGTATATAATTCATACAATTTTCTGATATATTCATACATACCCATATAGAATATACCTTTTTTATATTATCATAATCTGAATTTTTAAAATCTCTTTCTTTCTGCGATGATATAAGCCTACTTACATAAAATACTATATCAAACCATACAAGCCCCTCATTTAATTCCTTATCTTCTGAATTAAAACCTGTAATTCTTTGAACATCGTTTTCTACTTTTGCATTAGTTAGTCCCAGTTCTACAGTTACTACTTATATAAGGTGTTCCTTCTATAAGTGGAACTACTATAATTCATTCCTTTGAATTTATCAAAATTACTACCACTTTTTGCATTACCTAAAAAATACTTCTATTGACCAATGCTTCACATAATGGTAAAAGAGTTCATTAGTTGTTAATAATACATCTGTACTTATTAAAGCTCTTAATGCTTTATGATTCCAAAATTCTTTTTCTGGGTTACTTAAAATAACTATCTTATTTTCTATACCATTCAAATTACATTAATATCAATATATATTAATTTATATTTTTGACTGTCACAAAGTCAAAATCAGAATGTTTTATTGATAAAATACTTGCAAGTGCACTTACATACATTTAATTTCAAAAGGATATATAATTATATTTGTTTTTATAACTAATTAAGAAATTTATAAATAATAGTTCTGTAACGAAAACGGTTTTGATTATACTCAGTAATTTTACCACTCTATCCTGTATGAAAACAGCTTTTGATTATACTCATAAAGTGTCAATAACTTTATCAAAATAAAATTAAATTGACTTCAATTTAATTGTTTAAACTGGTTGTATATAAATGAAGAATGATATATAATATTTTTAGAAGGCATCTTCTTTTTTGTGTACTATAGATGTTTGTTTTTCACTTTCATTATACAACACAATTTAAGAAAGATGTCTTTCTTTTGTGCAATTTTTAAAATTGGCTTATTTATAGTAAAGGAGATTATCAAATATGGAAATCTGTAAAAATAGTTCATGTACGGGTTGTGAAGCATGTGTACAAAGATGTCCAGTTAATTGCATTACAATGCAAGAATCTAAAGATGGATTTTATTATCCTAAAATTAATGATAAAATATGTATAAGCTGTAAGCTATGTATAAAAACTTGTCCAAATAATAGGGAATTTAAAACTAATAAGTCAAAATTTTATATGGGATGGCATAAGAATTTAGAGGTTCTTAAAGATAGTTCATCTGGTGGAGCATTTACTGCTCTTTCAGATATAGTTTTTAGTCAAAATGGAGTTGTTTACGGTGCGTATTTTGATGATAAAACCAAAGAAGTATATCATATTCCTGTAACTAAAAAAGAAGATTTACATAAAATTAGAAAGAGTAAATACTATCAAGGTCATATAAATAATATTTATAAACAAGTTGAGGAAGATTTAAAAAATAAATTAGTACTTTTTAGTGGAACATCATGCCAAATTGCAGGCTTATATTCATATTTAGGTAAAAATCATGAAAATCTAATTACAGTAGATATTCTTTGTCATGGAATTGCTAGTAAAAAAGTTGTTGATTATTATATAAAAAATAAAGAAAAACAATATAAAAAAGAAATAAAGAGTTTTCAATTTAGAGTAAAGCCAAATGATTCGGATTGGATGAATGGTGGTGGCACTAGAATGAAATTATATTTTAAAGATGGAACTTCTATTATACAAGATAAAATATATGATACATATTTTTTTGGATTTAATAGTTATTTATTCTTGAGAAAGTCATGTTATGAATGTAAATATGTAGGAACAAACCGAATTTCAGATATCACTATAGCCGATTATTGGGGAGTTCCAGAAAATGAAATAAGTGAAAAAGAAAAAAAATATGGCGTATCTCTTATATTGGTTAATTCTTTAAAGGGAAATTCATTAATCAAAAAAATGAACAAAGATATGGTAATTAAAGAAATTGAATCTGATAATGCTATTGCATATAATCAAGCTTTAACAAAACCTAGTAGTATAAATATACATAGAAAAGATTTTTTTCAAAAAATTGAAAAAGTAGATTTTGATAAATTAGTACACAGTTATAATAAAGCTTATTACATAAAATGTATAACTAAGAATGTAATTAAGAAAATTGTCGGAGAGCAAAATTGTAAAAAAATTTCAAAAACAATAAAAGGTAAAAAAAATAAAAAGTAAAAATTCTTATAGTTAATTAAAGAGAAATACAATATTTATTTATATTTTTAATTTACTATATTGACAAATGTTTTTAACTGCCCGTTTTCTTAAAAGTATTTTATTGCTAATTAGCATAATTTTATCAAGCTTACTAATTTTATAAAAAATTAATATATTCAAAAAATGCACTATAATACCACAAGATGTACTTGCAATAAAATAGTGCATTTAATTTTTTATATTTGTGTCACTTTCAATTCCTTTTCAACAATAACTAAATCATTCTTAACCATTCTTTCAACTAATTCTTGGAATGATATTTCTCTTTC